>NZ_JBYTAE010000115.1:0-13548 GCF_058787875.1 Hydrogenophaga sp. FW305-3-2-15-A-LB1
GACCTCGCCGAACAGCGGCGGCAGGTCGGCCAGCGCGCCCACCCAGGCGATGCGCTCGCCCTCGGTGAGCAGGGCGCCCCGATCGATCAGGCCCCAGCCGTCGCCGCCCCGGGCCGGGGTCAGCGTGGCCAGCCGGGCGTTGCGCCAGAGGGTGAGGCGGCTCATGGCGGCGCGGGCCTCAGGGGGTCGCCCAGATGGCGGCGCACAGGTCCTGCTGCCCCGCGCCGGCCTCGCCTTGCAGCACCAGCTGCAGCGCGGCCTCGATGTCGGGCGCGAACAGGCGGTCCTGCGCGTAGAAGGGCACGCGCTCGCGCAGTGCGGCGTGGGTGCGCGCCAGGCGCGGGCTGGTGGCCAGCGGGCGGTGGAAGTCCACGCCCTGCGCCGCGGCCAGCCACTCGATGCCGAGGATGGTCGCGGTGTTGCGCGCCATCTCGTCGAGCCGGCGCCCCGCGAAGGTGGCCATGCTTACGTGGTCTTCCTGGTTGGCGCTGGTGGGCAGGCTGTCCACGCTGGCGGGGTGGGCGTGCGACTTGTTTTCCGAGGCCAGCGCGGCGGCGGTCACGTGCGCGATCATGAAGCCCGAGTTCAGGCCCGGGTTGTCCACCAGGAAGGGCGGCAGGCCGGAGAGCGTGCTGTCGATCAGCAGCGCGATGCGCCGCTCGGAAATGGCGCCGATCTCGGCGATGGCCAGCGCCAGCGTGTCGGCCGCGAAGGCCACCGGTTCGGCGTGGAAGTTGCCGCCCGAGATGACCTCGTTGGTGTCGGTGAACACCAGCGGGTTGTCGGTCACGGCGTTGGCTTCGATCAGCAGCGTGCGCGCGGCGTTGGCGATCAGGTCGCGGCAGGCGCCCATCACCTGGGGCTGGCAGCGCAGGCTGTAGGGGTCCTGCACGCGCTCGTCGTTGTCCAGGTGCGAGAGGCGGATCTGGCTGCCCGCCAGCAGCGCGCGCGTGGCGGCGGCCACGGCGATCTGGCCGGGCTGGCCGCGCGCCGCATGGATGCGCGGGTCGAACGGCGCGTCGCTGCCCTTGGCGGCGTCCACGCACAGCGCCCCGATCACGGTGCCCGCCTCCAGCAGGCGCTCGGCCATGAAGAGGCCGTGCAGCGCGAGCGCGGTCGACACCTGGGTGCCGTTGATGAGGGCCAGGCCTTCCTTGGCGGCGAGCACCAGGGGCGCGATGCCGGCGTTCTTCAGCGCGGTGGCGGCGGGCACGCGCCGGCCTTGCACGAACACATCGCCTTCGCCCATCAGCGCCAGCGTCATGTGCGAGAGCGGCGCGAGGTCGCCCGAGGCGCCCACCGAGCCCTTGACCGGGATCAGCGGCGAGATGCCCGCATTGAGCAGGGCCAGCAGGGTGTCGATCACCACCGGTCGCACGCCCGAGTGGCCACGCGCCAGGCTGGCGGCTTTCATGAGCATCACCAGGCGCACCGTGGCGTCGCTCATGGGCTCGCCGGTGCCCACCGAGTGCGACAGGATCAGGTTGCGCTGCAGGGTTTCGAGCTGTTCGTCGGGGATGCGCGTGCGCGCGAGCTTGCCGAAGCCGGTGTTGATGCCGTAGGCCGCGTCGCCTTGGCGCACGATGGCGTGGATCGCCGCGGCCGAGGCCGCGATGCCGGCCTGGGCCTCGGGCGCGAGTTGCACGGGCACGGCCTGCTGCCAGACGGCGCGCAGGTCGCCCAGCGCCATCTGGCCGGGCTGGAGGGTGAGGGTGGAGAGGGTCATGGGAGGAAGTGTCTCGCGCCTGCGTTCAGGCCACCATCGGGAGTTTCAGGCCGTGCTTCTTCGCGGTGGCGATCGCCAGCTCGTAGCCCGCATCGGCGTGGCGCATCACGCCCGATCCGCAGTCGTTCACCAGCACGCGCGCCAGCCGCTCGGCGGCGGCATCGCTGCCGTCGGCCACGATCACCATGCCCGCGTGCTGCGAGTAGCCCATGCCCACGCCGCCACCGTGGTGCAGGCTGACCCAGCTCGCGCCGCCGGCGGTGTTGAGCAGGGCGTTGAGCAGCGGCCAGTCGCTCACCGCGTCCGTGCCGTCGCGCATGCCTTCGGTCTCGCGGTTGGGGCTGGCCACCGAGCCGGTGTCCAGGTGGTCGCGGCCGATCACGATCGGCGCCTTGAGTTCGCCCGTGCGCACCATCTCGTTGAACGCCAGCCCCGCGAGGTGGCGCTCGCCCAGGCCCAGCCAGCAGATGCGCGCCGGCAGGCCCTGGAAGGCGATGCGCTCGCGCGCCATGTCCAGCCAGCGGTGCGTGTGGTGGTTGTGCGGAAACAGTTCCTTGATCTTGGCGTCGGTCTTGTGGATGTCTTCCGGGTCGCCCGAGAGTGCCACCCAGCGGAACGGGCCCTTGCCCTCGCAGAACAGCGGGCGGATGTAGGCCGGCACGAAACCGGGGAAGTCGAAGGCGTTGCTCAAGCCCTGGTCGAAGGCCACCTGGCGGATGTTGTTGCCGTAATCCACCGTGGGGATGCCCATGGCGTGGAAGTCGAGCATGGCCTGCACGTGCACCGCGCAGCTCTTCGCGGCGGCGTCGACCAGCTGCGCGTGCTGGGTCGAATCGCGCTGCGCGGCCCTCCACTGCGACACGCTCCAGCCCGCCGGCAGGTAACCGTTGATCAGGTCGTGGGCCGAGGTCTGGTCGGTCACGAGGTCGGGCCGCAGGCCGCCCGCCTTGGCACGTTTCACCAGTTCGGGCAGCACCTCGGCCGCGTTGCCCAGCAGCGCGATCGAGACGGCTTCCTTGCGCGCCGTGTGGTGGCGGATCAGCGCGAGCGCGTCGTCGATGTCGCGGGCCTGCTTGTCCACGTAGCGCGTGCGCAGGCGAAAGTCGATGCTGCTCTGCTGGCACTCGATGTTGAGCGAGCAGGCACCGGCCAGCGTGGCGGCCAGCGGCTGCGCGCCGCCCATGCCACCCAGGCCGGCGGTGAGAATCCAGCGGCCGGCCAGGTCGTTGCCGTAGTGCTGGCGGCCGGCCTCGACGAAAGTCTCGAACGTGCCCTGCACGATGCCCTGGCTGCCGATGTAGATCCACGAGCCCGCTGTCATCTGGCCGTACATGAACAGGCCCTGGCGGTCCAGTTCGTTGAAGTGTTCCCAGTTGGCCCATTTGGGCACCAGGTTGCTGTTGGCGAGCAGCACGCGCGGCACGTTGGCGTGCGTCTTGAACACGCCCACCGGCTTGCCCGACTGCACGAGCAGGGTCTCGTCCTCCTCGAGGTCTTTCAGCGAGGCCAGGATCTGGTCGAAGCAGGCCCAGTCGCGCGCGGCGCGGCCGATGCCGCCGTAAACCACCAGGTGCTGCGGGTTTTCCGCCACCTCGGGGTCCAGGTTGTTCTGGATCATCCGGTAGGCGGCTTCGGCCACCCAGTTCTTGCAATGCAAGGTGTTGCCACGCGGGGCGCGGATCACGCGGGTGGGGTCCAGACGGGGGTCGGTGGTGGTGGTCACGGAGCGAATTCCTTCAGGCGGGTGGCAGCTGGTGGTGATGTACATATTCTCCGGATAATCTTGAATATGTATAGACAACTTTATCTGTCCATAATCGATGCTGTCAAGACCACTTCAGCGGTTCGCGCTCTGGTAGAAACCCTATGACCTCCGCTCCTCCCGCCTCGCCTGCTGCCGAACGAACCCCTGCCTACCTGCGGGTGAAGCAGCACGTGCTGTCGCAGATCCAGGCCGGCGTCTGGCGCGAAGGCGACGCCATCCCGGCCGAAGAGGCGCTGGCGCGCGAGTTCGGCGTCTCGCGCATGACGGTGAACCGCGCCATCCGCGAGCTGAGCGACGAGCAGATCGTGGAGCGCGTGCAGGGCTCGGGCACTTACGTGGCGCAGCAGAAGTACCAGGCCACGCTGGTGGCGATCCGCAACATCGCCGACGAGATCACCGCGCGCGGCCACGCCCATCGCAGCGAGTTGCACAAGCTCGAACGCGCCAAGGCGGGCGAAGCGCTGGCGCGCCGCTTCGGGCTCAAAGCCGATCAGCCCCTGTTCCACTCGGTGGTGGTGCACTTCGAGAACGGCGAACCGATCCAGGTCGAAGACCGCTGGGTCAACCCCCGGGTCGCGCCCGACTACATGGCGCAGGACTTCAACAGCCAGACCCCCAACGCCTACCTGATGCGCGTGGCGCCGCTGCAGGGCGTGCACTTCGTCATCGAGGCCAGCGCGCCGCCACCCGAAGTGGCCGAGATGCTGCACATGGCGCCGGGCGACCCCTGCCTGGTGCTGCGCCGGCAGACGCAGTCACAAGGGCAGGTGGCCTCGGTGGCCGCGATGTGGCACCCCGCATCGCGCTACCAGTTCACCGGCAGCTTCTGAACGCCGTCGACCTCAGACCGGTCTCACATGGCCTTGAACTGCGCCGCATAGAGCCGGCTCACCGGCCAGTTTTCGGGCCGGCCGCGCAGGCGCAGGCTGTGCTTGCCCGCTTCGTCGCGCTGCACGCTGTCGATGGCATCGGCGCGCACCACCGTGCCACGGTGCACCTGCCAGAACACCGCCGGATCCAGCTGCGGAATCAGTTCCTTGAGCGGCGTGCGGATCAGCACTTCGCTGTTCGCGGTGAGCACGCGCACGTACTTGTCGGCCGCCTCGAACACCAGCACCTCGCCAATGGGCACCATGCGGATGCCCTGGCCCACGCCCGCCTGGATCACCTGCAGGCGCGGTGGTGCCGACGGCGCCGGCGCATGGCCCGAGAGCAGGGCTCGCAGGCGCACGAGCGTGGCCTCGTCGAACGCCGTGGCCCCCGTGCTGGCAGGCTGCCTTTGCGCCAGCACCTGCTGCACGCGCTGCACGGTGCGCGCCAGGCGATCGGGCTGCACGGGCTTGAGCACGTAGTCCACCGCCTGCGTCTCGAAGGCCTGCACCGCGTAGGCGTCGTAGGCAGTGACGAACACCAGCGCGGGAAACGGCACGCCGTCGGGCCATTCGTCCGCCAGCTCGGCGGCGGCCTGCAGGCCGGTCTGGCCGGGCATGCGGATGTCCAGGAACAGCACATCGGGTTGCAGGCGCAGCGCGTGCGCCACGGCCGCGTCGCCATCGCCCACAGTGGCCAACACCTGAAGGCCGGGCCAGGCCCGGGCGAGTTCGGCCTGCAGGGCCTGGGCCAGCAGGGGTTCGTCTTCGGCCAGCAAGGCGGTGGCGTTCATGGGGATGGGGTCCATGGCAGTGTGAGCAGGGCGCGCGTGCCGCCGCGGGGCTGGCCTTGCCAGTCCATGCGCGCACGGCCCGGGTAGGCCGTTTCCAGCCGCTCGCGCACCTGCGAAAGGCCGAAACCGGGTGTGGGCGAAGGATCGCTGCCCACGCCCGTGTCGCTGACCACGAGCACCAGGTCGCTGCCTTCGTGGCGCGCGCTGACGCGGACCTCGCCGCCCTGCAGGCTGGGCTCCAGGCCATGACGGATGCAGTTCTCCACCAGCGGCTGCAGCAGCAAGGGCGGCACGGGCTGGGTGGTGAGCTCGTCGGGCAGGTCCAGCGTGTAGCGAAGGCGCGGGCCCATGCGCACCGCCATCAGCTCCAGGTAGTCGCGCAGCCGGGCGAACTCCTGATCCAGCGTGTGGCGGCCGGCGCTGGCCTCGGTGCGCGAAGCGGTCAGCGTGGCGCGCAGGAAGTCGTTGAGCCGGTCCAGCATGGCCGTGGCGCGCACCGGGTCGGTGCCGATGAGCACGCGCAGGTTGGCCAGGGTGTTGAACAGCATGTGCGGTTCAAGCTGCGATTCGAGCAACTTCAGGCGCGCCTCGCTGGCCTGGCGCTGGGCCTCTTCCTGCGCGAGGCGCGCATGGGCCAGCATGGCCCGGCTGGTGAAGTAGTAGGCGCCAAAGCCCCCGGCGGCCAGCGACATCAGCACGAAGCCCAGCGTGGCGCGGGGTACGTTGCTCAGGCTGGCGAACAGATCGCGGCCCAGCAGCAGGTTCGCCACCACGCTGCCGCCCCCATAGGACGTCAGCACCGCGACCACCACCAGCAAGGCCATGCGCCAGGCGCCGGGCCAGCCGCTGGGGTTGAGCACATGGCGGCCACCGTCGATCATTGCCCAGATGCCCAGGCCGATGCACTGCGAGTACACGAGGTTGACCGCGAAGGCATCGCCGTTGACCGCCGTGATGATCAGCGCGATCACGGTGTTGACCACCACGACCACCAGGGCGCGGCGCGCGGCGATGTCGGGCTTGAGCTTGAACGGCGGCATGGCCGCAGTATCCCGCATGCCCGCCGCCGCCACGGGGCTCACCGGCCGTGTTCCCGCTGGAGCCGCTCGCGCTCCTGCGCCACCAGGCGCTGCTGCAGCCCGCCGCCGCCCAGCACGAGCCAGACCACCAGGCCATGGATCAGCAGGCCCAGGCCCCAGCCCAGCGCGGGGTAGATGGCCCAGTGGCGGCCGCTGGAGAAGGACAGCATGGCCAGCACGCTGTTGACCGAAAGAAAGACCAGCGCGTGCACGTACCAGCCCATGCGGGCGCCCGCGCGGCGGCGAGCCAGGCGGTCCAGGTCCTGGTGTTGGGGGTTCGATAGGTTCATGGTGTGCTCCAGTTCAAGGTGGAAGGAAAGGTTCAGGCCAGGCCCAGCCACTGGTGCCAGACCAGGCCGCCCAGGTAGCGGCTGGGCAGCAGGGTGAAGGCGCCGGCCACCAGGCAGGCGCTCACGTAGAGCCACACCATCACGCGGCGGTGGGTGTTCACGTTGCCGCGCAGCAGGGCGCGGAACGCCAGGAACAGGCTGCCGAAGACGATGGGCACCAGCAGGTGCACCGGCGTGTAGCCCGCAATGTTGGGCAGCTTGAAATCGCGGATGAAGATGGCCGAGATCGCGGTGATCAGCATCAGCGTGACCCAGGCGTAACCGATGGCGCGGTGCAGGCGCGGGCGCTGGCTGTGAGCCTGGCGCGCGGCGTGCCCGCGCCGCGCCCAGAGCGCCACCGGGCCCAGCACCACGGCGGTGATGGCGGCGGTCATGTGAACGGCGATGAGGGGCGTGAGTTGCATGGTGGGCTCCGTCGAAAGGGATGGAGCGCACTGTGCCGGGGGCGCTGCCCGGGTGCCAGCGGCTTGCGACCGAACCGCCCAAGCCTGGGGTGAAATGCCGCCGGTGCGGCGCGAAATGCAGGCGCGGGAACTCAGCCCGCCAGGGGTTTGGCGCTCAGCGTGAAGCTGAAGGTGGCGCCACGCCCCGGCTCGGCGCTGGCCTGCAGCTCCCCGCCATGGCGCTGCACGATGCGCAGCGCGGTGGCCAGGCCGATGCCCAGGCCGCTGAACTCGTGCGGCATGTGCAGCCGCTGGAAAGGCTGGAACAGCTTGGCTGCGCGCGCCATGTCGAAGCCCGCGCCGTTGTCGAGCACGCTGAAGCGCTGCTGGCCATGCTCGTAGGCGCCTTCCACACGGATCAGCGCCTCGGGCGTGTTCGCCGTGTATTTCCAGGCGTTGTGCAGCAGGTTCTGCATCAAGGCCTCCACCAGGGCCGGGTCGGCCATCACGTGCAGCCCGGGCTCGATCTGCCAGCGCACGCGGCGCTGCGGCTCGGCGCCCGCGAACTCCTCCAGCAGCCGGGTGGCGATGGCGCTGATGTGCACCGGCTTGCGCTGCAGCTCGCCGCGCGCGAACTGCGACAGCGTGAGCAGGCCATCGATCAGCTCGCCCATCTTCTTGCTCGCCGCCGTGATGCGCTGCAGGTGCGACTGGCTGTCGCTGCTCATGCCGGGGTTGTCCTCGTGCAGCGCCTGCGCGAAGCCGTTGATGATGCGCAGCGGCGAGCGCAGGTCATGCGCCACCGCGTACGAGTAACTCTCCAGTTCGTCGTAGGCGGCCTTCAGGGCCTCGGTGCGGCGATGGATGCGTTGCTCCAGCGAGGCGTTGAGCTGCTGGATCTCCAGCTCTGCGCGCTTGCGCTCGGTCACGTCCTGGATCACGCCGAGCGCGCCCACCGCGCGGCCCTGCGCGTCGCGCTCGAACTCGGCCTGCACCAGGAACCAGTGCTCCTCGCCGCCGAACAGCAGCCGGTACTCGATGTGGTAGTCGGCCTTGCCCTGCACCGCGAGCTTCCACAGCTCGAATGCCCTTGGAAAGTCATCGGGGTGCGTCAGCGCGACCAGGTCCTGGGCGCTGAAGTCCGCCGAAGGCAGGCCCAGGATTTCGTGCGAACCCGCCAGCGTGACGAAGCGCCCGGTGGACAGGTCGGCACGCCAGCTGGCTAGGCCCGCCAGCCCATGGGCCTGGCGCAACAGGTGCTCGCTGGTGCGAAGCGCTTCCTCGATGGCCTTGCGCGCGCTGATGTCCTGCACCACCGCGATCAGGTAGTCCGGCTCGCCCGAGGCCTTGCGCACCAGCGAGATGGTGACGTGCGCCCAGACCACATGGCCCTGCCGGTGGATGTAGCGTTTCTCGAAGCTGTAGTGGTTGATCTCGCCAGCCAGCGTGCGCTTGAGCTGGCGCATGTCCAGCTCCAGGTCGTCGGGGTGGGTGAAGTCGCGGAAATGCTTGGTCAGCATTTCCTCCTTCGTGTAGCCCACGATGTCGCAATAGGTCTGGTTCAGGCGGATCCAGCGGCCGTCCAGGTGGTTGTGCGCCATGCCGGTGGCGCTCTGTTCGAACGTGTCTTCCAACTGCCGCTTGCTTTGCTGGAGCTGCTCGGTGGCCTCCTGAAAACGCTGGTTGCGGCGCTGCATCAGGGTGATGGCGCCCACCACCACGATCTGCGCCAGCAGGTGCCAGAGGTTGAGCCAGAAAGCCTCCATCGGGTGGTCGATCGCCAGGCTCCAGTACGGCTTGATCATCAGGAAGTTGATCAACACCGTGCCCAGCACCGCGCTGAGCATGCCGGGCAGGAAGCCGCCGTACAGCGCGGCCAGCGCGGTCGCAAGCGAGAGCGTGATGAAGCGCCCACCCGATTCGGCCGGTGCCAGCGCCATGCGCAGCCAGACCGCCGCGAAGGTGAGCAGCACGGCCACCGCGCAGCGAAGCCAAATGCTATGTTCTTCGGGTTGCCAGTTCGCCACGCGCTGCCAGCCTTGCTGCAGCCAGTTGGTGGAGGACGGTGGGGTCGTCATGGGCGCGCGGTGAAAAAGTGGCCCAGCTTACACCGGCTCGCCTCAAACGGTGTTCTCGCGGGCCCGGCGCGCGAGGGTCAACGCCCCCAGCATGTCGTCGATGGCGGCGGCCGTCTCCTGCGGCTTTTCCATCGGGAACAGGTGGCTGCCCTCCAGGATGCGAAGCCGCTCGGGGTGCGCCTTGCCCACCAGGCGCAGCGTCATCGCCATGCCCACCTGCTTCATTTCCTGCGAATCGGTGCCGCCGATGAAGCCCACCGGGCATTGCAGCGGGTGGCGGCGCAGCAGGCGGTCCAGGTTGTGGGGCAGGGTGTTGTAGATCGCGGTCTCCACCTCGCGGTCGAAGGCCAGCACTCGGTGCGGCTTGCCCTGCGCATCGGCGGCGTCGCGCGTGCCGTGTTGAATGTAGTCGCGCAGCACATTGGGGTCCCATTGGGCAAACGCCTTCTTGCTGCTGAAGTGGGCGAGGGCGGTCTGCGCATCGGGCCAGCTGTGGCGCCGGCGCCGGCTCACCTTGCCCGGCGAGACAGAGCCCACCAGCTGCGTGCGCTTGATCAGCTCGAGCGTGCGCGCGCGCCAGCCGCCGAGCACCGGCGAGTCGATCAGCACCACGCCACGCACCGCATGGCCGCCGAGCTTGGGGTGGCGCGCCGCGCACATCAGGCTGAGAAAACCGCCCAGCGAATGGCCCACCAGCCAGGCGCCCTGGCCGTGGCGTTCCACCTCAGGGGCGGCGAAGTCCGCCAGCTGCTGCACCAGATGGGGCCAGTTGCTGGTCACCGGGTACTGCGGCTCATGGCCGAAGCGGTCCACCGCGCGCACCGTGTGGCCGCGGGCGCGCAGCGACTTGAAGAGCACCCCGTAGGTGCTGGCGGGGAAACTGTTGGCGTGGGAAAAGACGATCAGCGACATGCCTCAGATCAGCTTCTCTCGGGCATTGCTGATCTTCTTGATCGGCGCATTGCGCGGGTTGTCGCTCAGCAGCGGTACCTCGGTGTGCGCGTCGTCCCAGGTCGGGTGCTCGATCTCATCGAACACCTCGCGCAGCTTCTGCCCCCAGGTCTTGTGCAGCATGCGGAAGTACGGGTTGTCGTGGTCGATGCAGGTGATCTTGTCGGACTGCAGCATGTTGGCCTCGTACACCGCCAGGTCCAGCGGCAGGCCCACCGACAGGTTCGACTTGAGCGTGGAGTCCATCGACACCAGCACGCACTTGGCCGCCTCGTCCAGCGGCGTCTCGGGCGCGATCACGCGGTCCAGCACCGGCTTGCCGTACTTCGACTCGCCGATCTGGAAGAACGGGGTCTCTGCCGTGGCCTCGATGAAGTTGCCAGCCGAATACACCTGGAACAGCCGCATGCCCTCGCCGCGCACCTGGCCGCCGAAGATCATGGATGCGTTGAAATCCACGCCCGCGCGCTGCAGCGCATCGCCGTCGCGCTCGTACACATGGCGCACCGCCGAGCCCAGCACGCGCGCGGCATCGAACATGCTCTTGGCGTTCCAGATCGTGATGGGTTCACCCCCATCGGGGTCGGTGAGCTGCTCCACCTGCAGGATCTCGCGCACCGACTGCGAAATGCTCAGGTTGCCCGCCGACAGCAGGCACATGAAGCGGTCGCCCGGCTTTTCATAGACGATCATCTTGCGGAAGGTGCTGATCTGGTCCAGGCCCGCGTTGGTGCGCGAGTCGGAGAGGAAGACCATGCCCGCGTTGAGTTTGACGGCGACGCAGTAAGTCATGATGAGGCAGCGAGTTTCTTGAGGGCGTAAAGCTGTTCCAGCGCTTCGCGCGGGCTCAGGGTGTCGGGGTCGATCTGCGCCACGGCCGCCTGCAGCGGGTGCGCTTCAGGCTCCAGTGTGGCAGGTGGAGGCGCGAACAGGTCCACCTGGCTGCGGCTTTCTTCGCTCTGGGCCTCCAGAGCGGCCAGGGCGTGGCGCGCATGCTGCACCACCCCGGCCGGCACGCCGGCCAGGCGCGCCACCTGGATGCCGTAACTTCGGCTGGCCGGGCCGGGTTCGATCTGGTGCAGGAACACGATGCCGCCACCGCCCTTGCCGCCCGACTCCACCGCGCTCACGTGCACATTCACCGCCGCGTGGTGGCTGGCCGGGAATTCGGTCAGCTCGAAATAGTGCGTGGCGAACAGCGTGTACGCGCGCGACTTGTCGTGCAGGTGCGTGGCGATGCCGCCGGCCAGCGCCAGGCCGTCGAAGGTGGACGTGCCCCGGCCGATCTCGTCCATCAGCACCAGGCTCTCGGGCGTGGCCGCGTTCAGGATCTGCGCGGCCTCGGTCATCTCCACCATGAAGGTCGACTGCGCGTTGGCCAGGTCGTCGGCCGCGCCGATGCGGGTGTGGATCGCGTCGATCGGGCCCAGCCGGCACGACGAGGCCGGCACGTGGCTGCCCATGCTGGCCAGCAGCACGATCACCGCCACCTGCCGCATGTAGGTGCTCTTGCCGCCCATGTTGGGGCCGGTGATCACCTGCATGCGCTGCTTGGGGCCCATCACGGTGTCGTTGGCGATGAAGCTGCCGCCCGAGCTTTCGTTCAGCCGCGCCTCCACCACCGGGTGGCGCCCGCCGCGGATGTCGATGCACGGCTCCGGCACGAACTGCGGCGCGCACCAGTTCAGCGTGAGCGCGCGCTCGGTCAGCGCGCACAGCGCATCCAGCGCCGCCATGGCGCGCGCCAGCTGCGTCAGCGCCGGCACATAGGCCTGCAGCTCGTCCAGCAAATGGTCGTACAGCCACTTCTCGCGCGCCAGCGCGCGGTCCTGCGCGGAGAGCGCCTTGTCCTCGAAAGCCTTGAGCTCGGGCGTGATGAAGCGCTCGGCGTTCTTCAGCGTCTGGCGGCGGCGGTAGTCGTCCGGCACCTTGGAGGCCTGGCCCTGCGTGACCTCGATGTAGAAGCCGTGCACCTTGTTGAACTGCACGCGCAGGTTGGCGATGCCGGTGCGCGCGCGCTCGCGCTGCTCCAGCTCGATCAGGAAGGCGTCGCTGTGGTTCTGGATGCCGCGCAGCTCGTCCAGCTCGGCATCGAAACCGTCGGCGATCACGCCGCCGTCGCGGACCAGCGCGGCCGGCTCGGGCAGCAGCGCGTCGCGCAACAGCTCGGCGCAGCCCTCGGGTGGCGTGAGGTGCGAGGCAATGCCGTGCAGCAGGCCGCCAGCGGCCTGCGGGCCCAGCTGCGCCGCCAGCTGGCGCGCGCGCTCCAGCGTCTGGCCCAGGCCCACCAGCTCGCGCGGCTTGACCTGGCGCAGCGCCGTGCGCGCGGTGATGCGCTCCACGTCGCTCGCGCCCTTGAGCGACTGCCGCAGCGACTGCCACAGGCCACCGCGCAGCGTGGCGATGGCGGCCAGCCGCGCGCGCGCCTCCGCGCGGTCGCGCCGGGGCTCCAGCAGCCAGCTGCGCAGCGCGCGGCTGCCCATGCCGGTGCAGCACACGTCCAGCAGCGAAAACAGCGTGGGGCTGGTCTCGCCGCGCAGCGTCTGCGTCAATTCCAGGTTGCGCCGCGTGTTCAGCGGCAGGTCGATGCGCTCGCCGCTGCGCGCCACCTGCAGGCTGCTCACGTGCGTGAGCGCGCGGCCCTGCGTGTGCTCGGCGTAGTTCAGCAGCGCGGCGGCTGCGGCGTGCGCATCCGGCATGTCTTGCGCGTCCCAGGCGGCCAGGCTCGCGGCCTGCAACTGCTCCAGCAGCTTGCGCTGGCCCAGCGCCGCGTCGAACGCCCAGGCCGGGCGCAACACCGCCACCAGCCGCCCGCCGTTGCTGCCGCTCTGGCTGGCCAGGGCCTGCACCGACTTCTCGAACGCGGGCGTGGCATCGGCGCTGTACAGCACCTCGCCGGGCGAGACGCGCGCCACCCAGTCGGCCAGCTCATCGCTCGCGCACTGCGCGAGGAACACGATGCCCTGCGTGACCGACATCCACGCCAGCCCGCAACCCGTGCGCGCGCCCGGGTGCACCGCCATCAGCACCGCTTCGGACTTGTCCGACAGCAGCTCGCTGTCCGTCAGCGTGCCCGGCGTCACCACACGCACCACCTTGCGCTCCACCGGCCCCTTGGCCATGGCCACGTCGCCCACCTGCTCGCAGATCGCCACCGACTCGCCCAGCTTGATCAGGCGCGCCAGGTAAGTGTCCACCGAATGGAAAGGCACGCCGGCCATGATCACCGGCTGGCCGGCCGACTGGCCGCGCTGCGTGAGCGTGATGTCCAGCAGGCGCGCGGCCTTCTCCGCGTCGCTGAAGAACAGCTCGTAGAAATCGCCCATGCGGTAGAACAGCAGCGTGTTCGGATGCCCGGCCTTCAGGCCGAGGTACTGCTGCATCATGGGCGTGTGCTGCGACAGATCCGGCTGGGCGGAAGGGCTGTCGGAAAAATCCTTTTTCATCGATGACGTCGTGAATTTCTGGCCAGAGGTTCACCGCGCTGTGCCGTGGCACGGGCTGCGTCGGTGGCAGCAGGCGAAGGGCGGTGGGAACGGTGGGTGGCGCGGGT
>NZ_JBYTAE010000116.1:0-13481 GCF_058787875.1 Hydrogenophaga sp. FW305-3-2-15-A-LB1
TCGCGCCGCATCTCTCGCCATCTGAAACATCGCGCATCAGGGCCCATGGCGGCGAGCGTTGTGCAGACCTTCCCTAGCGGCCTTAACCTGGTGACAGCGGCTGTCGTGTTGTGGAACACGGTCTACCTGGAGCGCGCAGCGCATGCGCTGCGCGGCAACGGGCATGCCGTCGATGAGGCGCTGTTGCAGTACCTGTCGCCGCTCGGCTGGGAGCACATCAACCTGACCGGTGACTACCTGTGGCGCAGCAGCGCCAAGATCGGCGCGGGCAAGTTCAGGCCGCTACGTCCGCTCCAACCGGCTTAGCGTGCTTTATTTTCCGTTTTCTGAAGCGACCCCTTCATACGGCGACCGTCTCCAAGGGCCGGCAGTTTGGCACGTGAAGTTCTTCAATCTGGAATGTGACGAACATGTAATTCGGCTGACAGAGGGCTGTTGCACTCCGGGGTAAACGACATCCCTTCGACAAGGAGTCCGGCCCGGACCCCAGGGCGATGCGCTTTTAGACGATAAAGCGCCTGCTAGGGTCCAAGTCCGGAGCGGAGCCTATGAAAGGCGGTGGATAGGTCGCGCTCAAGCAACCGTCACCGCCATCCCATCTCACTGTGGTTAGGACATGAACCTGAGCTACTGGCCCACGAGCCAGGTACTGGTGGCCACCAATCAACGGCGATACAACGGACTCTTGGCCACGTAAACACGATAGTCCTTGCTCGTAAACCCGGCAGGTGCGAACTGGGCGAGATCCCAGGAGCGGCCATCCAAACCATTGAAGGTCCACGAAAACTTCTTACCGCCTGAGCCCACAAAGGAGACCGTTTCCCCATACTTGACGTTGGCGTACTTGGTTGCTTCAACGTCCACGATTCTCGAGCCAGCATCCGTGCTAGCCGACTGGCCTTGGACCGACTGACCATTGCGGAACGTTTCAGCTGCAGACACTGCACCCAGAGTGCTGGTGAGTGCGACTGCGATTGCTGCGATACGGAGTGTTGAAAGTGCTTTCATTTGGAACCTCAATAGTGAATGGAACTGACCCTTGAGCTAGGCAGGGTTGCCCTCAAGAACCGACATCAACTTTAAAAACGAGGCTCCTACAACATTGAGATTGAAGAATGACAAATCCGTCATGTTGCTCAGGAGGAAGGCGAGTTCATCGCTGCTCGCACACGAAAAAGCACGCAGACCTGCCATACCGGCCAATCTGCGTGCAAGAAGAACCCGAGGTCACCCCGAGAATCGGGGTATCTGCTTAGAAGGTGTGGCGCAGGCCCACTTCGAAGCCGGAGGAGTTTTCACCTCCCAGCATACCGGCAGGAGGCGTTCCGAGGACAGAACTACGGGCAGCGCCGTCGTTGCTGATGCGGCTATACGTGGTGTAGAGTGCCGTACGCTTCGACAGGTCATGCACGTACCCGATTGCCAGACGACTGCTGTCGTCGCCGTCTGCATAGCCAGAGCCCACTGGACCACCAGAACGATTGGCGCGCGTGTAGCCAACGCGGATGGTGCCGGTGGCAACAGGAACGCTGGCGCCGATGGAGATGTCCTGCGTCTTACGGTCACCCCAGGTCTTCACGTCATACAGCGTGTGCAACGTTGCAAAGCCAAACATATAGTTGAACTTGACGTTGTAGTGTTTGAAGTCGGAAGGCGTTCCGACATCGGTTACACCGTATGCCACACCAACGTCCATCGCCGAGTTCTTGTATCCGAGCCCACCACCCGTATAGCGGTTGCCCACAATTCCTTCGCTTGGCGCGACTTGAATCTGGCCATACACGCCACCCATGGCGGGCAGCAGGTAGCTGATTGCATTGTCCGCGCGGAGAACCGTGCTGGCCACGCTGCCCAGGTTCGAGCCAGCTCCATAGAGGAAGATGCCGCGTGAGCCAATACCCACGATTCCAAATTCGTCGCCCAGGCCGTTCATGAAAGTGGGGGTGTAGTCACGACCCAGTCGGACTTCACCGAATCCACCACTCAGACTCACTGTCGAGCGGCGGCCAAAGAACTTTGCGGGGTCCGCTGTACCCGTGTCCACGGCGAACTGTGATTCGAGGTGGAAGCTGGCTCTCAAGCCACCACCGAGGTCTTCCACGCCGCGCAGGCCCCAGCGACTGGTCATGTTGTCGCCAGAAGCAAGTTGAGTTTGCGACCCGGCAGATCCGTTCTTCACCGAACGCACCGCAGCGTCGACAACGCCAAACAGCGTCACAGAGGATTGGGCGCTTGCGACGGTGGACACAGCTGCCAGCGCAGCGAGCGTCAGCATTTTCCTGTTCATATTGATTGCTCCTAGTTTGGGTTTGGTACGCACCTCCAACTGCTCTCGTCGCAGCCACTGGCTGCAAGAAAACTTGGTGCGATACGTAGGCTATGGGCACGACGTGGAATGAAGCAGGTCGACCCCGAGTTGCAGAAACAATCGCAAGTGATTTCTCTTACAACAGGCGCCATCTGTATGCTGTCGTCCACGGGCTCGCCGCACTCGCGCTCATCACAGCCAAGAAATCTATGCACGAGATTGCAGTGCTCTAGCCCTAAAAGAAGTCAAAGCGGCATGCGCTCTAGAGGCAGAGAGTTCTGTGGCGGACCGGAGCAATTTGCTGTGTGCAGCTCACGCTGAAGGCTCGCGCATGAAAGAGAAGCGCCTTAGGCATCGCGTCGGAGAACGGGTGCGAACCCCTAAGGAAAGCAATGGACAGGTACGCCCGAGCCACTTCAGGTGGTACTACTGACAGTCAATGCGGTCCATGAGTGACGCCCCGTGCGCCATATCGTGCTTTGCGAACAACGCCTGATGCTCCCCGCAGAGTCAGCGTACCCGCGAGACGTCTCCACCTCGACTCAGCGATGCCATTGACGTTGATATGCCCATTGGGCGTATCGAGCATGCGCTTGTGCGGTCTCCACCAGTCCTGGGTCGCCTTCCGGCAAATCACTCAACACCCCTTTGGCGTAGCGCATGACCCTGGCCGGACGGTCTGGCTGCAACACTGCCAGGCGGTCGCCCTCCATGTATGCCTGGATCTTGTCGAACTGCAGAATGGCTCGACCCACTCGCGCGCGTTGAGCTGGGTCACTCATATCCCGGCCCATCCAGGGGCTCTCCCCGCTTAGACCCATCATCGACACCAGGGTAGGTGCAAGGTCTATCTGACTTGCGATGGACGCTATGCGTTCCGGCGAGCGAATCGCGCCTCCAAGAATGAGACCTGGGATGTGAAAGCGTTCGACCGGTATCACGGACGGTCCATACACTCTTGAGTTGTGGTCAGCCACCACGAGGAAGAGTGTGTTTTGCCAGTACTCAGAAGACTTGGCCTTCTCGAAGAAGCGTCCAAGTGCATGGTCCGCATACTTCACAGCGTTGTTGACCGTGCTTCTTGGTTGCTCATACAAGTCGAAGTTGCCGTCCGGAAACTCGAATGGTGAGTGATTTGAGGAACTGAGCACCAGACCGAAGAATGGCTTGTCCTTAGGCTGCTGAGTGAATTGCTGATGAGCGAGTTCGAAAAGGTCACCATCGGATGCGCCCCAAGTACCTATAAACGCGCTCTTCGGCATGTCCTTTTGCTCTACTACACGGTCAAAGCCATTGCCCATGAAGTAGCTTCGCATATTGTCAAAATGCGACTCGCCACCGTAGAAGAACGTCGACGTGTAGCCATGCGGCTTCAAGAATCCGGCGAGGGTAAAAAAGTCACGTTGGGACTTTGCCAACTTCACGGTGCTTACCGCAGCCGTCGGTGGAAAGCCAGCTACTACTGCTTCAATCCCCCGCACTGAGCGAGTTCCTGTTGCATAAAGGTTTTCAAACCAAATGCCCTCATCCGCTAGGCGGTCAAGGTTGGGAGTGAGTGGAAGACCTCCAAGCCGCCCTACGAACTCGGCACCGAGGCTCTCCTCCAGGATAAGCACTAGGTTTAGCGGCCGCGCTCGCGGCTGCAAGCTCGCTATCTGATGGCGCAAGGGCACCGAAGGGTCTCGAAATGCAGTCGAGGGAAGGCCTGTTTCACGGCGAACGATTTCTATGACCTTTGACTCGGGAATCTCCGCATACGTGATGCCACCTTCTTCAGCCTTTCTTGACTGATAAATCGCATAGCTGACTGTGTAAAGGGAGCTCAGTGGAAGCTCGTTGACCAGGTGGTCGGTCGTCACTGCAGCAGTTGCCGGGTTGGCCGCTCGGTGGCCAAGAGCTCCCCGAGCGCTTACCGCCAACACTGCAAAGAGCAAGACCGAGAGCAACGGCGTTTGCCATAGACGCAGCTGAGCGGAGGCACGTACGGGTTTGCTCATCCGCCAGTAAACCAATGCCAGAAGGGGGAGAAGGACTGCGGTGAAAAGCAGATGTGGCCAATAGTCCTTTAAGAGCGTGCCACCCACTTCCTTTCCATAGCCGAGGTACTCGACAAAGAGGTAGTTGGGGCGGCTGTCGTACTGACCAATGAAGGCTGGTGTGGCCAGCTCCATGAAAGCCACCAGCAGCACTGCCACTCCGCCGTAGCAGCGAAGAAAGGTCGACCACCAAAGACGGCTGCCACGATACAGCGCCATCCAAGGTGTTGCAGCTACGGGAAACACCCAAATCATGCCAATAAGAACCAGGTCGAATCGGAGACCCTCAAGCAGGAGGTGCCCCCACGCGTCAGCCTCCGAAATACGACTCGCCTGCCAGAATGACATTGCGAAACGGGATATCCACAGCAAGGCCAGCATGCACGCCATGGGAATGAGCAAGGGTCGTAACACGACCATGAGGCTTTGCAAAGTTGAATGTGCTTCCAACTCGCGATGACTCGTCAGAGCACTCCCTAGCCGGCGGCTAGAAGCGGCACTTGTTTTCAATTTTGATTGAGATTTCTTCGAATTCCAAAGCGGCATGCTGGTCTCATCGCATAGTCGGACTCTGCGACGTCCTCAAGCTCAACACCTTCCTCCGTAGCCACGAAAGCACAAATGAAGTGGTTAAGAAGAAGGTCGTGTTCGCAGGAGGAGGCGACGTAGAGCAAACGGCCACTCACGGCGAGTCATCTCGCGCAAGGCAATCCCGTTCGTCAACGGACAAGGTACATCCTGGCGTCACCGCTCGAACGTGCGCAACGTCGCGAGAGGAATCTACTGAGGGACAAGTTTCTAGATGCTTGCGTCTTGGTTAAAACGAAGTCACCTTGTCGTTAGAAATCTGCACCTGCATAGCGCGGTGGTCAGCGCCACGAGAATCTCGACAGAGCTCTTGACGACGTCAAGGTATGAGCTGCAGCGGAACATCGATGCTCACACCAACACGACGCGCGTCACGTAACAGCCTCGTGACGCATGCGTAATGAGCACGCCACAGTTTGGAAACCACCTCGTAGATAGATTTCCCGGTGAACGGTCACAAGTGTCCGCAATGGTGCGACATGAGACGCGAGACCATCTAACCGCACGGGAAAGAATGCGACGACAAGACGTACAGCTGCTGACACTTGCGAAGCAAGGCGACCGCGATGCTCTTTGCGAACTCGGGCAACGCTACTTGCTGGGTACTGACGGGTTTTCGCAGTACATCGACCTCGGGCTCAAGTACCTTTCGCATCCCTCTTTAGCGGACTCTGAGCTGTCGGCAAGAATCATCGCTGACGCGCTGCCGCTGAGCGAACTGGTTCGACGGAGTCTTGTGGTTGTGCTTGCATCAGCAGCAAACGGTGGTGCAGCTTCCGCGCGCCTCAAGCTAGGATTTTGGCGCGCGCTGACACATAGAGAGGTGGATTCCGTTCACCGTCTGTGGGGCCAAGCGAGCGCAGACGGATGCCAACATGCGGCAGCAGCAATGAACGCGCTATCGGGCGGCAAAGAAGACTCAATGAAGGTCGCCATGTCTACACTTGCCTCTCTCCCTGAGATAGACGCTAGTGGAACGATGACTCAAGCACTGTCGTCGGCTGTAAAGAGTGGCGACCTGGATATTGCTGCTCGTGTCATGGAATACGCGGTTTCAATGGAAGTGGAACAAACCCCGGAACTCTGTGATGCTGTGTGCATTGCGCTGGTCGCAACCCAAAACCAGCGCATGACGTTGCCGCAGATGGATAGTGGTCGACTGCAGTCGATGCTGGAAGACTGCGTGAAGCGGGGCAACTCATCTGCCGCCTTGGTCTTGGGTCGCGCCCTATGCGGCATCGATTCGGTGTTTGCGTGGTCCGCCAGTTTGACCCCAAAGCGGAACGTCCGTGGCGGAACAGCTCTGCTCTTTCGCGCGGCAGACGCTGGGATTGAGGAGGCGTGGTTGCTACTCTATCGGGTACATGCGTATGGCCAGGGGTCAGTCGCCAATCCACAAGCTGCCAGGTTCTTCCTGGAGAAGGCTGCTTCAAGTGGGGACCCCTGCGCGCAACGTCAACTGGGAGCATCAATATTGAAATCGGCGCTCGACATCGAGGCGTTTGAGGCTGGCATGCATTGGATGACGCTGGCAGCGAACCAAGGTGACGCGATTGCACGGAATCTCTTGGGCACGTTCGTGCTTCCAATTCGCGGAGAAAGGAAAAGAGCCTTCGACGCGATTGACACAATCGCTCGTCTGGATCCCGGCGTAGCTCATCGCCTCCGCATAGCAAGAAACTTTGGACTGACTCGAACAGAGGCCATGTGCGTTGACATTGCCTCAGGCTCTAGGCCCTGGGGATTCGTTGTCTCCAAAGATGCCGCCGATGAAAGACTGAGATCTCGCTTCAGTCGCGCGATTCCAGCTCTTGAGGCAACTTTTTTGGACCATGTTCGTGAGGCTGCTGAGTTCTTCCGACAAACTGGTGAAAGCGGCTCAGTCACGCGGGGTGACCGTCGACTGAGAGAGCACAGGCTCAAGTACGTCCTTGAACTGTGCGACTTTGACGAGTCACTCTTCTTTGCACAGGTGCCTACCGCCACTATCGCAACACTTCGGCAAGGTGCGAGTTGGGCGCACAGTGTCAAGAAAACGCTACGTACTGCTTTGGCCAACTAGGAAGTGACATCGGGCGTGGACGCCATTTGGTGTTCTCGAACAAGTTGGTGCTCCGTTCTCAGCTTGCCGTATCAAAGATGCGCCAGCCGCCCTGGCGCCACTCATATGCGCGACGCGTATTGAAAGGGCGTCCGGTATTGTCGGAGCGAGCGTGCTCGGTTTCAAAGTGCCGACCCGTGCGAGAGGTGGGCGCCAACCTGAAACCTCCTTGTCACATCCAAATGTGACCATCATCCCACGCAGCAATCATCGCCCGCTTCCAGCGCGCGCACGGTCGATACACATGAGAAGAATGGAAACGTCCTTAGTTCACAACGCGCCAGTGTTCTCTCCAAATGCTGAGCTGCGCGATGCGCTCAAAGATTGGTCTCGCGCCGTGGACGCTCTGCACGAGAGCCAGACGCGCTCCCGGCTCGAAGGAGACGCCAACGTCACAGCAGATACACCGTTGGTTCGGCGAATCAACTCTGCGCGGGTGCGCTGTGAGCTGCTCATCAAGTTCAATCCTCGGTCGGCATTTGAGCCTGGGCTAACACTCGCGGGCGCTTAGCGCTCTGCGAAAACGGCCACGCGTGTAGCACTTCCCAACCAGAACTTTTTCCGGAACGACCGGTATTACGACCCTGGAGAGACGGCCGCAGGGAGTGTGACGATGAAGCTTGCACCTTTACCCAGGCCACCACTCTTCGCTACGACGCTCCCCTGATGGAGCTCAACGAGCTGTCGAACAAGCGCTAGCCCGAGCCCCATACCTCCGCGATGAAACGCGTCGGTTTTCTGGGCCTGGGTGTAGACGTCAAATATGTGGGGCAAGAAGTCGCTTTCGATACCGATGCCTTCATCGACAACTTCGGTCACGACTACACCGTCGACGCTGGATGCCTTTATGACGATGTTGCTGCCTTCGGCCGAGTACTTCGACGCGTTCGTGAGAAGGTTGGTGAAAACCTGTACGAGACGAATGACATCACCCCGCACCAGGAGGGGGTCGTTGCCTACCAGGACCTCCAGCGTGTGCCCTCTGAACGCAATGTGCTGCTGTGTCGACTCAATTGCGCTAGCAAACACGCTCTGAAGGCGGACGTCTTCAACATCCAGTTGAAACTTCCCGACGCGAATACTTTCGACATCGACCAAGTCATTCACCAGCCTCGACAAAACGGCGGTCTGGTTGTCGAGCGTCAGAGTGGCTTTTTGCTGTCTTGCGTCATCCTTGCCATGGGTGTGTCGGAGCAGTTGCGCGGCAAGCCTGATTGATGACAAGGGGTTCTTAAGCTCATGGGACAACACGCTGAGGAATTTCTCCTTGTTGTCGTTTTCCACTTGCAACTGCTGAATTGCGAGGTGCTGTTGTGTGACGTCGTTGCCCTGGATGAAGATGCCGATGACCGAATGCTCTTGGTCCAGCAGAGGCTGGTAGACGAAGTCAACATATCGCACGTAGGGCGTGCCCTCAGCGTCAACAAGGTCGACCTTCACATCTGCGCCGACATAAGGCTCACCCGTCTTGAAGACGCGGTCTAGCAACGCATCGAAACCTTGACCTGCGAGTTCTGGGATGGCCTCAAGCACCGACTTGCCAACCAGCTCGCTTTTGCCCACGAGGCGAGCGTAGGCCTCGTTCGCGAGCTCGAAAACATGTTTCTCTCCTCGCAGCAGAGCGAAAAATCCGGGCGCATGTTGGAATCCAACCTCGAGAAGACGGCGAGAATCTTCACTCTTTTGAAGCATGAGGCCGGCTCGCTCTTCGTCCTTCCGCAACCTGCTGACCAAGGAGGCACTCTCGAAAATCGCAGAAGCGAAATCCGCCAGAGCCTTGACCGACTGGAGGTCCCGTGAGTCGAACGTCTCCCCTGGTGTGTGCTTGACGACCCAGATGGTGCCCACGAGCTTGTCGTCCTGGCAGAAAGGCACAAGAAGTAGGGTATGAACAGGCGGCTTGATATCAGCGACGTAGCCGTAGTAGCGTTCGGGCCGAGTCATCAGCAGGGCGTGCTGCCTGTCAAGCACGGTTCCGCAAGGGCTGAACTCTCGCGGCAACTCAGAGTTCAGGTACTGCTCGAACTCGCCGCAGGTAGCGACCCAACGAAAGCTTTTCTCGCTCGCTTCAAGTAGGCTAATGCCACACGATTGAGCCGATGTCAGGGACATTGCCGACTCCACGAGAAGGCGCATCACTGCTCGTGGCTCGTCCTTCAACGCCTTGGAAAGCGCTAACAGAGCGGTGCCAATTTCCGGATGCGGCCCCTCGCTTGTTGACGTCGCGACCTCAACGATGACGTCGTCTACCGTGCCGGTGGCAGGGACACTTAGCATGCCGAACCTTTGCGTTCTCGGTTGCGGCGCCGGCAGAGCCTGGACAAGCGAGCGAAGGCCAGTGTACGCCGTGAGAGAGAAAGTGGTCTGAGAGTGTGGCCGCCGACGCTATCTGACGTCTTCTTGTGAATGGCTGGAGTCGGAAACTTCATCACACGCGGAAGGCCAGCTCATCTCGAATCGAGTTCCCAACTGCGCATCCGAAGTGACGCTCAGCTTGCCACCATGCGCGACCGCAATAAGCTGGCAGATGTGAAGGCCCAGGCCCATGCTGGCGTCATCTCGCGCAACGCTGTCGCGCGCATATGCATCAAACACTCGGGCCAGCTGGTGGTCCGCAATGGGTGCCCCCCAGTTTGTGACCACCAAAGTGGCGACGCCTTTGCTCTCGGCTGTCTCCACCGTGATGGGCATGTCGGTGGCGCCGTAGGTCAGCGCATTGCCGATGAGATTGGAGAGCATTTGCTGCAGACGTTCTGGGTCGCAGCGAACAGGACAGCTGATGTTCAGACTGGCTCGAATCTCTCGGCCCGGATTACCGTCTCTCGCCTCCTGGATGACGGCTTCCATGAGCACATCTATATCGGCATAGCCGGCCAGTCGGACGGGCATGGAGATGCCTGCACGACCTCGTGCGAAGTCGACCAGGTCATCGACGAGGCCGCTCATCCTCCCCGCGCTAGCGTGCAACATTGCGCCGACCTTCCTGATTGCTGTGTCGTTGCTGCGCTCGAGGATGCTGCTTGAGTTGTGCATCGTGGATAGCGGATTCCGAATATCGTGAGCCACAACCGCGAGAAATTGCTCCCTTGAAATCCCAGTAGCCTTCTCGTCGGCAAGCTCTCGCATAGTCCATCCATGGAGGAGCGCGTCGTCCAGGAGCCGCCCAATGAGCGCGGCCAAGCCCTCGACCATGCCGATACTGCGCTCGGTATTGATGCTGACTGGACGTGCATCGAGCGCACAGAGCGACCCGAAGTAGCTTCCATCAGCCAGGTGAATAGCGGCCGATATGTGGCTTCGGAAACCGTAGAGACGAGGTGCCTGGTGATTGAAGTAGGTCGGGTCTCGACGAGCGTCGTCGAACGCGATGGTGGCCGGTTTGTCGAGCTGAGCCACGCACAAGGTGGTGTTGACATCCAGTTCGTCGCCAGGCGAGAGGCCAAAACCACCTTCATCGAGTACCGAACACAAAACCCAACGCTCTCGTGTAACTCGAGCGATTCCAACGAAGGACATTCCGGTTTGGTCGCGCAACAACTTGAGCACGGGAGGGACTGTCGGTATGCCAGACAGCAGGGCGACTTGTCCCTCGATGTCATACACATCCAAAGCCATGTTTCCTCCACTTTAATTTCGGCGACCCTATCCGTCTCCAAGCTGGCCAGCATCGCGCGCACACAGCCGGGTCAAGCTACTTTTTGTAACGCCGTTACCGGTATTTGCCATCTCCGACTAGTTCTGGGCGGGCGTCGCCTCGAGCAACTCGGCCGCAGCGCAGCGCACACAGCGAAGGTGCCGCTGCTGCGGATTCATCATCAAGGGTGACGGCGTCTTGAACACATGCTGATTCCAGCCGTCGCTGACATCAGCGTTCAGCTGTACATCGCGCAACAGCATGATGAAACCAGCAACGCCGGCCAAGAGCGAAGAGAACGAGAACGGCACATCGAGGGCGCCCTTGGCATCGTCTCGAAGAACCCGGCCTGTGGCGCACAGCACAGGCAAGACAGAACGCAGGGGTTCACCCTGTATGCGCTCGAGAGGTATGTCCTTTTCTGTTGAGACTTTATGCGCCTCCTGAGCAGTGAGTTCTCGAGATGAGGAAAGCAGTTCGCGAACGACTTCTGGATTCAATCCCGTATGCCTGTGGAACCTTGCCACCTCATCCATTGGGTTGTCGACAGGTTCAGGGTAGGCGCAAAAGAGGCATCCGCGTCCTTGGCCTGGAACATACTGTCCTGCGCCGATGTAGCTCTCGCTCGTCCACATATTGATAGTGCGTTTCGGGCACTTCAATGCAGCCTGTCGACGAGCCTCTTCGGAGTCCAAGCCGGTGACAACACGCTCGAGGGGTCGCTTGTAGCCGTGGTCTTGGCAATAGGTGTTCATATCCTTGCTGTGAGGCGTCACTGTCAGCTGCGCGTGTCCGCGCAAACGCTCCGCGATTGCCTCGACCTTTGACGTCCCGGCGCTCCCCGGTCTCATAAAGGCATAACGCTGCCCATTGCCCGACCCGTAGTTGTCGCTGTCGACGAGGTTCAAGTCCCCGGTAATCTTCCTGGGCCATTTCTCCAGCAGCCAGGCCATCCCGTGGGTTACGGCACCAACACCAAAGACATGCGTTTCCCCTAGGTCGATGTCCGCGAGCTCGAGACCTTGTGCATTGAACAGTTCTCGCACATCCGTGACCCAGCTACCTAGGGGCTTTGCGCCGGAACCAGTCAGCTCACGCTCAAAGCAGCTACGAAAGACCTGTGCTGCGGCCAGACCTGCTGCAAAGGCAGGCCCAACAGGGTTCAGACTCTCTCCACATGTGGCGCCTTCACCAAAAGCCACGTGCCAGCCATCGGCCCCCACTTGGATGGAGGGCGAAGCTCCTTGTGGCGCGGGCGCCCCGATACTCACCACCAGGTCATACGGCGGCTCCCAAGCCACACGTAGTCCACCTGTAGGAGCACCGCCAGACCGCGCAGCTTCCTGGCTAACGCCCAAGGCAATTTCTGCTTGTTCACCGCTGAAGTCAAGGTTGGGCCAGAGCCTTCCGAGCGTGTCGGTGTTGAATTCCGTCGATCTCTGACCCTAAATTGGAGTGACCCCATGCGGCTGGACCACCGGGCAAAGCAGAACTGATACGCTGACCGGGCCTTCAACCAGGAGAAGGTCATGTCATCAAGAGGCACGTATCGGCGCCATGCGCCGGAGTTCAAGATCCAGCTTTGCCAGGACATCCGAAGCGGCGCTATCGGCCGGCGCGATGCGGCGAGGAAGTACACCCTGTCGACCAACCTGATTCAGCTCTGGCTGACCCAGTACGACAGAGGAGAGCTCAGCACTGAAGAGGCGGAGGCGTCGGTCATCTCGGAGTACGAAGCGAAGATCGCAGCCCTCGAGCGCAAGGTTGGCCAGCTCACCATGGAACTGGACCTGGTCAAAAAAACGCCACGCCTACGCCTCGTGAGCGACAACGAGAACTTGTCGATCGTCACCGGCCCCAAGCCTGCTCCATCCGGCGGGGGTGCCAAGTGATCGATCTGCCGCGCAGCACCTTCTACTACCGCTCGACGGCAGCCAACGAGAATTTGAGCGATGCCAGGCTCACCGAGCTGATTGGAATCATTCAGGACGAGTTGCCTGGCTACGGGTACCGGCGCGTGACGCACGAGTTGCGTCGCCGCGGCCATGTAGTCAATCACAAGCGGGTCGCGCGCGTCATGAAGGCGCAAGGCATGGGCATCAAGCCGCGCAGGCGCTTCGTTCGCACCACCGACAGCAAGCACAACTCGCCGATCTTCCCGAACCTGTACCGCAACGTCATCCCGACTCGGCCGAACGTCGTGTGGGTCGCTGACTTCACCTACATCCGGATCGCCTCGGGGTTCTGCTACCTGGCCGCGATCCTGGATGCGTGCAGTCGCAAGGTGGTGGGCTACGCGATCTCGCGCAATATCGATACGACGTTGGCCCTGGCCGCGCTGAGATCCGCCGTGCAAAGCCGGCAACCTCCGGTCGGCTGCATCTTCCACACCGACCGCGGAGCGCAATACGCAAGTGAGACCTACCGCCGGGCTCTGCAGGAAGCTGGACTACAAGGTTCCATGAGTTCGCCTGGCAACCCGTACCACAATGCGCAGGCCGAGAGCTTCATGAAGACGCTCAAGGTCGAAGAGGTCTACATCAGCGGCTATGAGACCTTCGACGATGTCGCCACGCGATTGCCGAGGTTCATTGAAGAGGTCTACAACGCCAAGCGCCTGCATTCAGCACTCGGCTACAGGTCACCCAACGAGTTCGAAGATCAACTGGTCCAGCAAGCGGCTTAGATCTGACTCCGGTGGTCCAGCCGCATGGGGTCACTCCAGACAACACATAAACCTAGGGAAGGTCTGCACAACCTCCGCTGTGCCTGCGTGATGTGAGACATTGACGACATGAAACAAATGAGCCTTGG
>NZ_JBYTAE010000117.1:0-13140 GCF_058787875.1 Hydrogenophaga sp. FW305-3-2-15-A-LB1
GCCACCGTGCTGCTGCTGCGCGACAGCACCGACCCGGCCCGCCCCGGCATCGAGGTGCTGATGACCCGCCGCTCCATGACGGCGAGCTTCGCCCCCGGCGCCTACGTGTTCCCCGGCGGCGGCATCGACGCGGCCGACGCCCAGGCCCATGGCATCGCCACGCGCCGCCCCACGCAGAGCGACCTGCACCTCACGCAGGCGATCGCCGCCATCCGCGAAAGCTACGAGGAACTCGGCGTGTTGCTCGCGCACCGGGCCGACGGCTCGCCGGTGGACGACGGCGACATCGCCACGCTGGACCGCAAGGCCCCGTTCGCCGCGCAATGCCAGGCCCGGGGCCTGACGCTGGACGGCGCGGGCGTGTTCGTGCTCGCGCACTGGATCACCGACCGCGACCTGCCACGTCGCTTCGACGTGCCCTTCCTCGTGGCCCGCATGCCCGCTGGCCAACAGCCGGTGGCCGACGAGGCCGAGCAGTTCGAGCCGTGCTGGGTGCGCCCGGCCGACGCGCTGGAGCGCCACAAGGCGGGCAGCTTCTTCATCATCTTCCCGACCATCCGCACGCTGGAGCGCCTGCAGGCCTACCCCAACGTGCAGGCTGTGCTGGACGCCTGCGCGCGCAACGACGAGCCGCTGTGGACCAGTTGCCCGCGCGCCGGCCTGGTGCGGGGCGCCGAAGAGCGTTACATGGAACACGAGTCCCCGTTCGGCGAGCTCGCCATGGTGTGCCCCGACGGACAGATGGTGCACAGCCTGGACTGGCAGAACGAACAGCCGGTGTCCTTGCTGAAGAACGTGCAACGCCTCACCGCGCCCAACCCCGGTTTCATGACCGGCCCGGGCACCAACAGCTACATCGTGGGCGACCCGGCCAGCGGCCACATCGTGATCGACCCGGGCCCGGACGAGCCGGCCCACATCGAGCGCCTGTGGCGCGCGGCGGGCGGGCGCATCCAGGCCATCGTCTGCACCCACTCGCACCCCGACCACTCGCCCGGCGCGCCGCGCCTGCAGGCGCTGTGCACGGCGGCCGGCCTGGAGAAGCCGCCCATCCTCGGCCTGCCCAGCGCCCCCACCTCGCGCGAAAACAGCCGCTTCACGCCCGAGCGCACGCTGGCCGACGGCGAGCAGCTCGTGCTGCTGGGCCAGGCCGGCGATGCCACGGTGTCGCACACGCTGGAGGTGGTGCACACCCCAGGCCACGCGGCCAACCACCTGTGCCTGGCGCTGGTGGAAGACGGCCTGCTGTTCACCGGCGACCACATCCTCAACGGCAGCACCACCGTGATCGACCCGCCCGACGGCAACATGGGCGCTTACCTCGATTCATTGGACAAGCTGGATGCGCTGTGCGAGCGCCACGGCATCGAGTTCCTGCTGCCCGCGCACGGCTACGTGCTGGGCGACCTGCGGCGCACGGCCGACAACCCCAGCGCCCCGCTGCATGGCGGCGCGCGCGCCGCCATCGCCCACCTCAAGGCGCACCGCCTTGCCCGCGAGGCCAAGGTGGCGCGGGCCATGCAGGCCGTGCCCGAGGGCAGCATGGACGACTGGGTGAAGCTCGCCTACGACGACGTGCCCGACCGCCTGTGGCCGGTGGCCAAGCGCTCGCTGATGGCGCACGTGGAGCGCATCCAGAGCCTGGGCGGTTTCAACCTCTGAAGACGCCGGAGGCCACCATGCCGAAGTCCGCCAACCGGTACTCGCGTTTCGCCAAGGCCGCCGCGCGCTTCAGCGGCCGCCCGCGCGTCTTCACCCTGGCGGTCGCGCTCATCGTGGTGTGGCTGGTCACGGGACCGCTGTTCGGCTTCAGCGACACCTGGCAGCTGGTGATCAACACCGGCACCACCATCATCACCTTCCTGATGGTGTTCCTGATCCAGAACACGCAGAACCGCGACACGGAGGCCATCCAGGTCAAGCTGGACGAACTCATCCGCGCCACCCAGGGTGCGCACACCGCCCTGCTGGACCTCGAAGAGCTGGAAGAGGAAGAGCTCGACGCCTTCCGCCAGAAGTACGAGGACCTGGCCGCCCAGGCGCGGGCGCGGCTCAAGGGCGGCGGCACGGACACCGACATTCCCGAGGCCTGAGCGCGCCCGGCCTCAGTCCGCCGCGACCCACACGCCGTTGCGCGCCTTGAGCACGAAACGGGCGCGGTGGTCGTAACCGTAGTGGTCGGCGGCGCTGTACTTCAGCACCCCCTGCGGCACCACCACCTCGCCGGTGTTCTCGATGGCCTTCTTCAAGGCCTGCCGGAACTCCACGGTGCCCGGCTTCGCCTGTTTTAGCGCCACCGGGATCGCCTTGTCGAGCAGCAGCTTGGCACCCCAGATGTTGGCCGCGAACTGGTTGTAGCTGCCGGCCCCGAACTTGGCTTCGTACAGCTTCACGAAATCGAGCGCGACCGGCTTGGACGGGTGGCTGTCGGGCAGCTGGTCGGCGCCCACGGCAGGGCCCGACAGCCCCAACGTGCCCTCCACGTCCTTGCCGCCCATGCGCAGCAGGTCGGGCGCCACCGCGCTGAAGGTCTGGTAGATGCGGCCCTTGTAGTTGCGATCGACCAGCGCCTTCTGCGGCATCACCGCGCCGCTGCCCGAGGCCACCACCAGCATGGCGTCGGGGTTGGGCGAGAGCACCTTGAGCGCCTGCGCGGTCACCGAAGCGTCGGCGCGGCCGAAGCGCTCCACGCTCACCAGCTTGAGCCCGGCCTCGTTGCCGTAGCGCGTCATCTCGCGCAGCCAGGATTCGCCGTACGCGTCCGAGTAGCCCAGGAAACCGAAGGTCTTCGCGCCGCTCTTCTTCATGTGCTCGATGGTGCCCTGCGCCATCAGCGAGATGCTCTGCGGCAGGCGGTAGGTCCATTGGCCGCGCTCCTCGGGCAGGTCGATCGGGGCCGCCGCGAGCTGCACGGTCTGCGACTCGCTCGCGACCTGGGCGATGGCGATGGCAGGCGGGCTGGCGGTGGAGCCGATGATCAGGTCCACCTTTTCCTCGGTGACCAGGCGGTGCGCATTGCGCGCGGCGTTGGTCGGATCGGTGGCGTCATCGAGCACCACGTAGCGGATCTTCTCGCCCGCGATCTCGGTCGGGAACAGCTGGATCGTGTTGCGCGGCGCGATGCCCAGCGCCGCCGCCGGCCCGGTGATGGAAAAGCTGGCGCCGATCACGATCTCGGCCTGGGCCGTGGCTCCGCTCAGGGCCAGGGTGGTGAGCGCGGCCAGGCGCAGGAATGGCTTCATCTTGTTGTCTCCTTCGGGTGGTGAATCGGTGATCGGCGCTCAGGCCACGGACTGCAGTGGAATCACGGCCGGGGTGGCGGCGGCCTCTTCGTCGTGCAGGCGCTTGATCAGCCAGCGGAACTGGTTGAGCGCCGCGTCGGCCGCGATCGGCTGCATGGGGCTGGGCGGCGTGCGGCGGATCAGGCGCTGCTGCGCTTCGATGATGCGGCGGTCCTCCTCGAAGGCCGTGCACAGGCTCTGGTAGATCGACTCGGTGATGGTCGCGTCGTCGAGCCGGAACTTGTGCGCCTGCATGAAGAAGTAGTGGGTGGTGGTGTCGGTCTCCGGCGTCAGCGCCTGGCAGCTGTGGAACTGCAGGGCCCCGGTCATGTCGTCGTCGGGCGTCTCGGCGGGCTTCACGCTGGCGGCCATCAGCAGGATGCCGGGCACGAGGTAGTCGTAGCTGAAGCGCCGGTTGACCTTGCCGGTGAAGCCGCCCAGGCGGGCGTGGTACGGCGCCGGCACGGTGTTGTTCACGTCGCGCGTCACGCGCACGCCGCGCTCCAGGCGTTCGATCACGGGGCGCACCTCGGCGATGTTGGGCGAACCGCCCAGGGTCTTCTCGTGCACGTAGGACAGGTGCGAGAAGTCCAGCAGGTTGTCGGAGATCAGCTGGTAATCGGCGTCGTAGTGCAGGTAGCCCGGCTTCATGCGCCACTCGGGGTGGTTGAGCGAGTACGCATCGGGGATCAGCGCCGGGTCGGCCCGCTCGGGGTCGCCCATCCAGATCCACAGCCAGCGCCCGCGCTGCACCATGGGGTAGCTCTTCACGCACAGCTTGGGCGGGATGCGGTCCTGGCCCGGGATCTCGGTGCACTGGCCCGTGGCGTCGAACTTGAGGCCGTGGTACATGCAGCGCACGCTGTCGCCCTCGCGCCGCCCCAGGTTCAGCGGCGCGTGCCGGTGCGGGCACTTGTTGTCCAGCGCCACCGGCGTGCCGTCGGTCAGGCGGTAGATCAGGATGGACTGGTTGAGGATGCCGCGTTCGAGCAGCGTGTCGGCCAGCACCTCGTGGTCCCAGGCCGCGACGTACCAGCAATTCTTGACGAACATGTCTTTGTCTCCGTGCTTGCCGGCGGCATCGTGGGCTGCCGGTCTGGGAACGGAATCTAGGGCGGCGGGCCCCGACCATCAATACACTACGCCGATACCCACTATCTGCCGGAGCGATGATGGACTTCGACCTCAACCTGCTGCGCGTGCTGGTCAGCCTGGACGAGACGCGCAACGTCACCCGCGCCGCCCAGCAGCTGGGCATGAGCCAGTCGGGCTTCAGCACCGCCCTGAACCGGCTGCGCCTGCAGTTCGAGGACACGCTGTTCGTGCGCACCTCCAAAGGCATGGAGCCGACGCCGCGCGCCCGCGAGATGGCGGGTACGGCGCGCGCGGTGCTCGGCCAGGTTCGCACCGGCATCCTGGCCGACCCGCAGTTCGACCCGGCCACCACGCAGACCGAGTTCCGCCTGGTCATGGCCGACGTGGCCGAGATCGTGTTCCTGCCCCGCCTGATCCGCCACCTGGCGGTGCATGCGCCGCACGCCTCCGTGCGCTGCTTCCCCCTGCCCAGCTCGCAGCTGGAGGCCGCGATGGAGGCGGGCGAGGCCGACCTGGCCATGGGCTACTTCCCGGATCTGAGCAAGCAGGTGTTCTTCCACCAGCGGCTGTACATGCACACCTTCGCCTGCGTGATGCGCGCCGACCACCCGTTCGCGCAGACCCGGCTGAGCCTGAAGGACTTCGAGTCGCTGGACCACGCGCTGGTGAGCTCGCCCGCGCGCAGCACCGACCTGGTGGACCGCTTCATCGAACGCAAGGGCATCCACCGCCACGTGGTGCTGCGCACGCCGCATTACATGAGCCTGGCGGCGGTGATCGCCGAATCGGAGCTGGTGGCCACGGTGCCGCTGGCCGCCGGCATGAGCGTGGCGCGCAGCGGCGCGATCCGCCTGGTGCGCCCGCCTTTCGACCCGCCGCGCTTTGCCGTGCAGCAGCACTGGCACCGCCTGTACCGCCACGACACGCGCAACCAGTGGCTGCGCGCGCAGGTGTCGCAGCTGTTCAACGAACAGTCGGACGAGTGGCGCGCGGTGGAGCAGTCGATGTATGGCGGAGAAACGATCCGGCGCCGGGCCGCCCCAAGCCGGATCAGCCCCCCTGGGGGGCAGCGACCCGCGCAGCGGCGGAGCGTGGGGGCCAATAAAGTGTGAAGCGCACCGATAAGCCGGATTCTGTGCGGCGGGGTTGCCCCCACCGTGACCGCCATTCATCTGGGCCGGGGATCACTCCCCGGCTCGGTGCCACCTACCCGCCAGCTCCGCGGAACCACGTCAACGCTGGCCTATTTGGTGTTGCTGCGCGTAGAGATTGCCCGTTTCACCCGAACTGAATCGGCTCGTCTCTGTTGCTCTGATCCTCACCTTAGGGCCCATCGAGCGAGCTCGATGGGCTTGTCGGCGGAGAGGTGTTACCTCCTACGCTGTCCTGTGCAGTCCGGACGTTCCTCCAGCACACCCTTTCGGGATGTCGTGCCAGCGGCGGTCTGGTGCGCTTCACGCGGCGATTATCGCCTGCTCAAACGAGGCGCTCGATCTTGCGATGCCGCCACACCAGCCGGTAATACGCGGTCTGCATCACCAGCATGGCCACGTACGCCACCGGGAACGCGACCCACACGCCGGGCAGGCCCATCTTCGCGTCGAGCACGTAGGCCGCCGGCAGCTGGATCGCCAGGATGCAGAAGACCGAGATGGCCATGGGCACCATCACCACGCCGCTGGCGCGCATGAGGCCACCCACCACCGCCTGGAAGCCGAACACCAGGATGCTCCACAGCATGATGTGCAGCAGGTGCTCGGCCTGCGCGCGCACCTCGGGCTGCGTGAGGAACAGACCCATCAGCTTGTGCGAGAGCGCGTAGCCCAGCAGCACCAGGGCGCCGGTGAGCACGGCGTTGAGCCACAGGCCGGTGCGCAGGATCGCGCCCAGGCGGTCGACCCGGCCCGCGCCGATGGACTGCGCCGCCAGGATGGATGCGGTGATCGCGATGGACAGCGCGGGGAACTGCACGTAGTTCACCACCTGCGTGACCGCGCCGTAGGCCGCCGTGGCCTGCGAGCCGTGGCCGTTCACCAGCGCGAGGATCACGAGTTCGGAGACCGAGATCACCACCATCTGCAGCCCGGTCGGGATGCCGATGCGCATCACCTTGGCCAGGATGTCGCGGTCCAGCCGCAGCGCGCCGATCAGCTCGCGATCGACGGCCAGCACGTGGTGCTTGCGGCCCAGGCGCCACGCCAGGAAACCCAGCGCCGCCGCGTAGGACACCAGCCCCGCGTAGGCCGCGCTCTGGATGCCCAGGCGCGGCAGCCCCAGCCAGCCCTGGATCAGTGCCGGCGTGAGCAGCAGGCCCAGCGCGGTCGACAGCAGCAGGGCGATCAGGGGCGAGACCGTGTCGCTCACGCCGCGCAGCAACTGCGTGAACAGGATGAAGACCAGCAGCAGCGGCATGATGAGCAGCATCACCCGCGCGTAGGCCACCGCGTCGTCGAGCACGTCCACCGGCGTGCCCAGGGCCTGCAGCGCCGGCCGCGCGAACACCACGCCCAGCACGGCGGCGACCAGACCGATCAGGGCGCCCAGCACCAGCGCCGTGCCCGCGATGGCCTTGACCTTGTGTGGCTCGCGCGCGCCCCAGGCCTGGCCGATGAGCACCGAGGCGCCCGCGCCGATGCCGATCACCAGCGAGATGAAGAAGAACACGATCGGGAACATGCCCGAGACCGCCGCCAGCGCGTGCGTGCCCAGCATCTGGCCGATGAAAATGCCGTTGAGCGTGCCCGACAGCCCTTGCAGGATGTTGGACAGCACCATGGGCACGAGGAAAACGAGGTAGACGCGCCAGAGCGGGCCTTGGGGAGCGTTGGGCATGGAGGGCTTCTTGTTGTCTTGTTGAAAAGGGATCAGGCGGATGGTGCCGCCGTTTCGGGCGCGAACGCGTCGCGCGCGAGCCAGGCCAGGTGCGCCTGCACGTCCGCCGGCCAGCCGGCGATGCAGCGCGCGAAGGCCTCGGCGTCGTGGGCAAACAGCGCGCGCGAGGCTTCTTCGAACCCCTCGAAGCCCCCCGCGATGGCGCTCATGAAGCGGTAGGCGCGCTCCTTGGCCTGGCGCCAGCCGTCGCGATCGGCGTGGGTGCGGCGCGCTTCCTCGACCAGGCGCCGCAGGGCCGCCGACGCGCCACCGGGCTGCTGCGCCAGCCACTCCCAGTGGCGTGGCAGCAGCGTCACCTCGCGCGCCACCACGCCCATGCGCGGTCGGCCCACCTGGGGGGCGGCGGCGGGTGCCGCGCGGCGCGCGTCATCGGCGGGCGGTGCCGGGTGGCCGGACGGCCAGGGGTGATCGACCTGCGCCGCGGTGGCGTCGTCGAACACCAGCAAGCCGCCCGCCGAGAGGTCGAGCGTGGCGAGGGCCCGTGCCACCTCGTCGTAAGTGCCGAAGGCCACCCGTTTCGAGCCGATGAAGGCGGTGCAGGTGGGAAGGGTTGTGTCGTTCATGCGCTGCATTGTACCCGGGTTTAATAATTTCACCCGGATTATTTTGATGGCGGCGCATTGACGACAATACGGGGGCTTCGTCTTCTGCTTGATCAACACAAGCCCCACGACACATGATCCGCCTCTCCGAACTCAAACTGCCGCTGGCCGCCGTGCCGGCCGAACACCGCCGCGCCGCCGACGCCCCGACCGAAACCGAGGTCGACCGGCAGCCCCCGCCGCATCCCATCGACGCCCTGACCGCCCTGGCCGCCACCGCGCTGGGCATCGAGGCCGCGCAGATCGCCCACCTGGACGTGTTCAAGCGCAGCTTCGATGCGCGCAAGGCCGACCTGCTCGCGGTCTACATCGTCGACGTGGCGCTGGCCGACCCGGGGCAGGAAGCCGCCCTGCTCGCGGCGCACGCGGGCAAGCCCCACATCCAGCCCACGCCCGACATGGCCTGGCACGCCCCAGGCCACGCACCGGCGCATTGGCCCAGCGACGAGCGCGAGCGCCCGGTGGTGGTGGGCCTGGGGCCCTGCGGCCTGTTCACGGCGCTGGCGCTGGCGCAGATGGGACTGCGGCCCATCGTGCTCGAGCGCGGCAAGCCGGTGCGCGAGCGCACCAAGGACACCTGGGGCCTGTGGCGCAAGCACGTGCTCAACCCCGAGAGCAACGTGCAGTACGGCGAGGGCGGTGCCGGCCTGTTTTCCGACGGCAAGCTCTACAGCCAGATCAAGGACCCGCGCTTCCTCGGCCGCAAGGTCATGCACGAGTTCGTGGAGGCCGGCGCGCCGCCCGAAATCCTTTACACCGCGCACCCGCACATCGGCACCTTCAAGCTGGTGCGCGTGGTGGAGGCCATGCGCGAGAAGATCGTCGCGCTGGGCGGCGAGATCCGCTTCCAACACCAGGTCTGCGGCATCGGCCTGGCCCAGGCCGGCGAAGAAGGCCAGCGCATCGACCGCCTGCAGGTGCGGCGCCTGGACAGCGGCGACACCATCGACATGCCGGTGCGGCGCGTGGTGCTCGCCCTGGGCCACAGTTCGCGCGACACCTTCGCCCTGCTGTGGGATGCGGGCGTGTTCATGGAGGCCAAACCGTTCTCCATCGGCTTTCGCATCGAGCACCCGCAAGGCGTGATCGACCGCGCGCGCTGGGGCCGCCACGCCGGCCACCCGCTGCTGGGTGCAGCCGACTACAAGCTGGTGCACCACGCGAAGAACGGCCGCGCGGTCTACAGCTTCTGCATGTGCCCGGGCGGCACCGTGGTGGCCGCCACCTCCGAACCCGGGCGCGTGGTCACCAACGGCATGAGCCAGTATTCGCGCAACGAGCGCAACGCCAACGCGGGCCTGGTGGTGGGCATCGAACCCAGCGACTTTCCGCAGGCGTTGGCGCAAGACCTGCCGCTGTGGACCGCCGCCTTCGGCGAGACCGACGGCGCGCGCTACACCGAGCAGGCCCGCGCGCTCGCAGCGCAAGGCCGCACGCACCCGCTGGCCGGCATCGTGCTGCAGCGCGAACTCGAAGCCCGCGCCTACCAATTGGGCGGGGCCAACTACGAAGCCCCCGGCCAGCTGGTGGGCGACTTCCTGAAGCAGACGCCTTCGAGCGCGCTGGGCGAGGTGGAGCCCTCGTACCGGCCCGGCGTGAAGCTCGGCGATCTGGCCCCTGCCCTGCCCGCCTACGCCATCGAGGCCATGCGTGAGGCGCTGCCGGTGTTCGGCCGCAAGATGCGCGGCTACGACATGCCCGACGCCGTGCTGACCGGTGTCGAAACCCGCACCTCGTCGCCGCTGCGCCTCGCGCGCGGCGACGACTGCCAGAGCCTGAACACGCGCGGCCTGTACCCGGCCGGCGAAGGCGCGGGTTATGCCGGCGGCATTCTCTCGGCCGGTGTGGACGGCCTGCGGGTGGCCGAGGCGCTCGCGCGAGACCTGCTCGGCGAGGCCGCCCCGGCAGCCCTCAGGGCCGCTTGAGGAAGTCCACCGCCAGCGCGGCCAGCGAACGGGCGCCCACCGGCAGCTGGGCCTCGTCGAGGTCGAACAGCGGCGAGTGGTTGGACGGCGCCTTGGCGAAGTCCTGCCCCTTCTGCGGCGCGCCCAGGAAATAGAAGAAGCCGGGCACCACCTTCTGGAACTCCGAGAAGTCTTCCGAGCCGCTCACCTTGGGGATCAGCATGACCTTGCCACCCAGGGCTTCGCGCAGCGCCGGCAGCGAGGCTTCGGTGAGCTTGGCGGGGTTGGTGGTGACCGGGTAGGCCACCGGGCCGAAGCTCACGCGCGCCTTGGCGCCGCTGGAAGCCGCGATCGACTCGGCGGTCGCCACGATGCGCTTCTTCGCGTCCTCGCGCATCTCCTCGTCGAAGGTGCGCAGCGTGCCCATCATCTCCACGCTGTCGGGAATGATGTTGTAGCGCGTGCCACCCTGGATGGAGCCGATGGTGATGACCGCCGGCTCCTTGCTGATGTTGAGCTGGCGGCTCACGATGGTCTGCAGACCCAGCACCACCTGGCTCGACGCCACGACCGGATCGACCGCGGCCCAGGGCGACGACCCATGGCCGCCGCGCCCGTCCACGTGGATGGTCAGCGCGTCCGAACCGGCCATCAGCGGGCCGCTGCGGTAGCCCACCACACCCGAGGGCAGGTTGGACGTGATGTGCAGGCCGTAGATGGCCTGCACGTCCTTCAAGGCCCCGGCTTCGATCATGGCCTTGGCGCCGAAGCTGGGCACCTTGCCGCTGGCATCCGCCACCACGGGCGCGCCCTCCTCGGCCGGCTGGAAAATGAACTTCACCGTGCCCGGCAACTGCGCGCGCAGGCCCGCCAGCGCCTCGGCCGCGCCCATCAGCATGGCCACGTGGGCGTCGTGCCCGCAGGCGTGCATCACCGACACTTCCTTGCCGAGGTAAGTGGCCTTCTGCTTCGAGGCGAACGCCAAGCCGGTCTTCTCTTCCACCGGCAGCGCGTCCATGTCGGCGCGCAGCGCCACCACCTTGCCCGGCAGACCACCGCGCAAGGTGCCCACCACGCCGGTGCCGCCCACGCCGGTCTGCACCTCCATGCCCAGCTTGCGCAGGTGCTCGGCCACCAGCTTGGCGGTGCGCACTTCCTGGCCCGAGAGCTCGGGATGTTCATGGATGTCGCGGCGCCACGCCACCATCTTGGGCGCGAGCGCGTCCACCGCCGTCTCGATCTGCTTGAAACCGGCGGCATCGAGCGCCTGGGCCGCCACCGGCGTGGTCAGCCAAAAACCACCGCTGGCCGCGAGTGCCGCCACGAGCGAGGACGTTGAGAGGGACAAGCGCATCAGAAGTACCCCTGGGGGAAGTGAATGAGACGTCCATGCTAAGAGCGCGCTTCCCTCGGTAGGAAGCTAATATCGCCATTCAGGAAGCCGATACCGCCATGCCCGCCCAGCCCCCTTTTGTCGTCGAGATCGCCGTGTTGCCTGAAAGCGCCATGGGCCACGCCCTGGCGCTGGTGGAATTGCTGCGCACCGCCAACCTGATGGCGGGCCTGCGCCTGGGCGCCCGGGCACCGCGCCTGGCCTGGCGCTTCGTCGATGCCCTGGGCCAGCCGCTGCGCGCCGAAGAAGGGCTGCTGCAGGCGCTCGCGCTCGAAGGCCAGGGCGGCGACAGCCCTGCGGCAGCGCTGTTCATCGCGCCCCTGCACCTGGCCGACATTCCCACGCTTCGCCAGGCCGTGCAGCGCCACGCGGCGCTCGCGCGCCGGGCCGCGCTGATGGTGGACACGGGCCGCCGGGTGTGCACGCTGGGCAATGGCGCCTGGTTCGCCGCGCACAGCGGGCGGCTGGACGGGCGCCGCCTCGCGCTCGCGTGGTACTACGTCGCCGGCCTGCGCCGCGACTTTCCCACCCTGACGCCCGAGGCCGGGCAAGGTTTCTGCGAGGACGGCCCCTGGCTCAGCGCCGCCTACCCCGCCGACCTGGGCCCGCTCGCCATCGCGCTGGCGCAGCACGCCCTGGGCACCGAACCGGCCGCGGCCCTGGCGGCGGTGCTGCAACCCGATCGCGACCGCGAACTCGCCGCCGCGCAGGCCTCGCACGCCATTCCGAACACCCGCGACAGCACACTGGCACGCGCCCTCGCCTGGATGGAGCAGCGCGTGGAGCAACCCTACGACCTGGCGGCGCTGGCGACCGCCGCCGCGGTCAGCGCCCGCACCCTGCTGCGCCACTTCCAACAGGAGCTGGGCCATTCGCCGCTGGACCACCTGCACGGCCTGCGCTGCGCCCGGGCGCGCGTGCTGCTCGAGATCACGCTGGAGAGCGTGCCCACGGTGGCGCTGGCCTGCGGCTACACCGACCCGGCGGCATTCCGCCGCGTCTTCGCGCGCCACACCGGGCTCACCCCCACCGCCTACCGGCAACGGCATGCCCTGCGCGCGCCACGCCGTCGCTGGCGGGTGGACACCGGTGCCAGCGTGGACACCGCGCTCTCGGCCCTGCGATCGGCGGCAAAAAAGCCGGGAACCCCGTAGAACGACACGAATCTTTACAGCATGGGCATCCGGGCTTGACACAAGCGGTGCATGCTTCAGGCTACCCCCATAAGGAGTTCTCCATGAAAACCCCCGTTCTGATTCCCGTGATGACCGGCTTGCTCGCCCTGGCCGGCAGCGGCGTGGCGCACGCTCAGGATGAACAAGGCCGCGTGGTCAGCAGCACCCCCGTCATCCAGCAGGTGGCCGTGCCGCGCGAGGTCTGCAGCGACCAGCAGGTGACCTACCAGGGCCAGAAATCCGGCGCCGGCGCGCTGATCGGCGGCATCGCCGGCGGTGCGATGGGCAATGCGATCGGCGACGGCGGTGGCCGTGCCGCTGCCACCGTGATCGGCCTGATCGGCGGCGCCATGCTGGGCAACCGCATCGAAGGCCCGAGCCAGCCCTACACCGAAACCTACCGCCAGTGCGGCACGCAGACCTTCTACGAAAACCGCACCGTGGCCTACGACGTGGTCTACGAGTACGCCGGCCGCCAGTACCGCACGCAGATGCCGCAGGACCCGGGCCGCTTCGTGCGCCTGAACGTCACACCGGCCGACGCCATGCCGCCGCCTCCGCCGCCCGTGGTCTACCCCTCCTACCAGCCCCAGACCCAGTACGTGGAGCCGTCCACCCGCATCACGATCGGCACCACCTACTACCCCGCCTACCCGGGCAACCGCTGGGGCCCGGGCCACCCGTACCCGCGCCACGACGGCTACTACAACCGCCGCGACAACGACCGCTGGGAACGCAACCGCTGAACCCGGCCCCAACAAAAAAAAGCGACCTCAGGGTCGCGTTTTTTTTGGGCGG
>NZ_JBYTAE010000118.1:0-12569 GCF_058787875.1 Hydrogenophaga sp. FW305-3-2-15-A-LB1
GCCCTCCCCCGCCGCCCCATCCGCGAACTGCCCGATGAGCTGATCAGCCAGATCGCCGCGGGCGAAGTGGTCGAGCGGCCCGCCTCGGTGGTGCGCGAGCTGGTGGACAACGCGCTGGACGCCGGCGCGACGCAGATCACGCTGCGCCTGCAGGCCGGCGGTGTGCGGCTCATCAGCGTGGAAGACAACGGTTGCGGCATCCTGCGCAGCGAGCTGCCCCACGCGCTCAAGCGCCACGCCACCAGCAAGATCGCCAGCCTCTCCGACCTCGAGTCGGTGGGCACCATGGGCTTTCGCGGCGAGGCGCTGGCCGCCATCTGCTCGATCGCCGAGGTCTCGCTGCTCACGCGCGTGGACACGCCCGACGAACCCCACGGCTGGCTGCTCGACGGCCGCAGCGGCGAGCTGCAGCCCACCGCCCGAGCGCCCGGCACCACGGTGGAAGTGCGCGAGCTGTTTTTTGCCACGCCCGCGCGGCGCAAGTTCCTCAAGACCGACGCGACCGAACTCGCCCACTGCATCGAGGCCGTGCGCCGCCATGCGCTGGCCCGGCCCGACGTGGGCTTTGCCATCTGGCACGAGGGCAAGCTGGTGGCGCAGTGGCGCGCGGTGGCCGGCGACAGCGGCATGGCCGCATTGCGCCAGCGCCTGGCCGACGTCCTGGGCGAGGACTTCGTGGCACAGGCCGTGGCGGTGGACTGGCCCATCGACCCCCCTGTCCTGGTGGCGAATGGCCAGCAGCGCCTGCGCGTGTGGGGCTTCGCCGGCGTGCCCGACGCGGCGCGCTCGCGCGCCGACTGGCAATTCGCCTATGTGAACGGCCGCTACGTGCGCGACAAGGTCATCACCCACGCCGCGCGCAGCGCCTACGAAGACGTGCTGCACGGCCACCGCCAGCCGGTGTACGCGCTGTTCGTCTCGCTCGACCCCACGCGCGTGGACGTGAACGTGCACCCCACCAAGATCGAGGTGCGCTTTCGCGACAGCCGCGAGGTGCACCAGGGTGTGCACCATGCGGTGGAAGCCGCGCTCGCGGTGCCCCGCTCGGGCAACAGCGCAGCAGAGGCGGCCCCCCTGCCGGTGGCCGCGCCCGCCGCCCCGGCCTGGACACCCCCGGCGCGGCAGGCCCCGTTTGCGTTCGCGCCGCGCGAGCCCGAGGTGGGCCACCGCGTGAGCGACGTGGGGGCCCTGTGGGCCACCGCACCGGCCGCGGCCCCCCCGACCACGGCCAGCAGCAATGCCAACGCCTGGACCCCGCCCGCGCGCAGCGCCGACCCCGCGCCGCCCCAGGCCTTGCCCGAGGGCGACTGGCCGCTGGGCCGCGCCATCGCGCAGCTGCAGGGCGTGTACATCCTTGCCGAGAACGCGCACGGCCTCGTGGTGGTGGACATGCACGCGGCCCACGAGCGCATCGTCTATGAGCGACTCAAGCAGCAGCTCGACGAGCAGCAGCTGGCCAGCCAGCCGCTGCTGATCCCGGCCACCTTCTCCGCCACGCCCGACGAGGTGGCCACCGCCGAGGACGGCGCCGACGTGCTGGCCACGCTGGGTCTGGAAATCACCGCCCTCTCGCCCAAGACGCTGGCCGTGCGCGCCGTGCCGACCACGCTGGCGCAGGGCGACCCGGTGGAGCTGGCGCGCAGCGTGCTCGCCGAGCTGGGCCAGCACGAAGCCAGCACCGTGGTGCAACGCGCCCGCAACGAACTGCTGGCCACCATGGCCTGCCACGGCGCGGTGCGCGCCAACCGGCGCCTCACGCTCGACGAGATGAACGCGCTGCTGCGCCAGATGGAAGTGACCGAGCGCTCCGACCAGTGCAACCACGGCCGACCCACCTGGCGGCAGATGGGCATGAAGGAACTGGACGCCCTGTTTCTGCGCGGCCGCTGACTCGCGCCCGCTTTTTCGCACCAAAAACAGGCGAGACCCTCGGGTAAACGAGGAGGACGCCGATCGTCCACCGCGCCAAAACAGGGCGTTTTGCGTCACGAAATGCAGGTTGCGCATAATCTCATGCACTTTTTTAAAGCATGAGACACATGAAATACACCTCGGCCCACCATTTCCTCGAACACGTCGCGCAGCAGAACCCCGGTCAACCCGAATTCCACCAGGCCGTCTCGGAGGTCATGGAAAGCCTCTGGCCTTTCATTGCCGCCCACCCCAAATACGCCGAACACGGCCTGCTGGACCGCCTGGTCGAGCCCGAGCGCGTGGTGATGTTCCGCATTTCCTGGGTCAACGACCACGGTGACGTGCAGGTCAACCGCGGCTACCGCATCCAGCACAGCTCGGCCATCGGCCCCTACAAGGGCGGCATGCGCTTCCACCCCTCGGTGAACCTGTCGATCCTGAAGTTCCTGGCCTTCGAGCAGACCTTCAAGAACGCGCTGACCACGCTGCCCATGGGCGGCGGCAAGGGCGGCTCCGACTTCGACCCCAAGGGCAAGAGCCCGGGCGAGGTGATGCGCTTCTGCCAGGCCCTGGTGAGCGAGCTGTTCCGCCACGTCGGCAGCGACACGGACGTGCCGGCTGGCGACATCGGCGTGGGCGGGCGCGAGGTCGGCTTCATGGCCGGCATGATGAAAAAGCTCAGCAACCGCGCCGACTGCGTCTTCACCGGCAAGGGCCTGTCCTTCGGCGGCTCGCTGATCCGCCCCGAGGCCACGGGCTACGGCACGGTGTACTTCGCCGAAGAGATGCTCAAGCAGCGCGGCATGAGCTTCCAGGGCCTGCGCGTGAGCGTGTCCGGCTCGGGCAACGTGGCGCAGTACGCGGTCGAAAAGGCCATGGCGCTGGGCGCCAAGGTGGTCACGGTCTCCGACTCCAGCGGCACCGTGATCGACGAGGACGGCTTCAGCCCCGCCAAGCTCGCCGAGCTGATGGAGGTGAAGAACCACCTCTACGGCCGCGTGAGCGACTACGCCGAGCGCACCAAGACGCGCTTCGAGCCCGGCAAGAACCCCTGGGCCGTGCCGGTGGACGTGGCCCTGCCCTGCGCCACCCAGAACGAGCTCAACGCCGAGGACGCGGCCACCCTGATCCGCAACGGCGTGATCTGCGTGGCCGAGGGCGCCAACATGCCCACCACCATGGAGGCGGTGCAGCGCTTCGAGCAAGCCGGCGTGTTGTACGCGCCCGGCAAGGCCAGCAACGCCGGCGGCGTGGCCACTTCCGGCCTGGAGATGAGCCAGAACGCCATGCGCCTGTCCTGGCCGCGCGACGAGGTCGATGCCCGCCTGCACACCATCATGCGCGGCATCCACGAGGCCTGCCTGCAGCACGGCCGCCGCGCCGACGGCACGGTGAGCTACGTGGACGGCGCGAACATCGCCGGCTTCGTGAAGGTGGCCGACGCGATGCTGGCCCAAGGCGTCATTTAGCGCACCCCCTGCGCCGCTCACGCGGCTTCCCCCTGAAGGGGGACGACACCTGGGGCCGGCAAAGCCGGACCCTCGGTGTCTCTGGCTGCTCTGCCCGCAGGCGCAAGGCGTGATCTAAACCACGTGGGCGCCTTCGCGGTGCCCCGGCGGTGTGGCATGGAACCTGCGGAAGGAGGAAAGTACCTGAACTTTTTCCCCTTCTGGTGCATCCATCACCGCCATGAAGCGCCTCATTGTCACCCTGCTCGCCGCCCTGGCCCTGTTGGCCGGGTGCGCCACACTGGATGAGAAGCAGCGCTTCTGGATCTTCCAGCCCTCCGACCGCACCTGGGCAGGCGGCCTCAGCGCCGCCGAGGGCATGGACGACGTGTGGATCGATTTCGACTCCCCCAAGACCGGCAAGCCGGTGAAGCTGCATGGCCTGTGGGCGGCGCACGAGAACTTCGAGCGCCGCGAGGACGCGCCGGTGCTGCTCTACCTGCACGGCGCGCGCTTCAACGTCACCGGCTCGGCCTTCCGCGCCCGGCGCATGGAAGACCTGGGTTTCTCGGTGCTGGCCATCGACTACCGGGGTTTCGGCAAGAGCACGAACGAACTGCCCTCCGAGACCACCGCCTACGAAGACGCGCGCGCGGCCTGGAACTGGCTCGGTGAAAAATACCCCGGGCGGCCGCGTTACATCTTCGGCCACTCGCTGGGCGGCGCCATCGCGATCGAACTGGCGGCCCAGGTGGACGACGAGGCCGGCACCGTGGTCGAAGGCACCTTCACCTCCATCCCCGACGTGGTCAGCACCTTCAAGTGGGGCTGGCTGCCGATCTCGCTGCTGATCACGCAGCGCTTCGAGGCCGTCAAGCGCGTGCCCGAGATCGGCTCGCCGCTGCTCGTGGTGCACGGCGGGGACGACCGCCTGATCCAGCCCGAGCTGGGCCGCAAGCTGTACGAGGCCGCCAAGGGCCGCAAGGCCTTCGTGCTGGTCGAAGGCGGCTCGCACCACAACACCAACTCGGTCGGGCAGGCGCAGTACCGCGCCGCGCTCTCCAGCCTGTTCGGCATGCGCGACGAGAGCGCGGACGCGCTGAAGGTGGTCGAGCGCTAGTCAGTGCTGCACCGCCTGGGCCAGCGCCGCCCAGGCCTTGTGGTTCAAGGGCATGGTGGCCGCCGCCGCCGCGATCGGGTGCGACGACAGCTTGACCACCACCATCTCGGCCTTGGGGTTGATGTGGATGAACTGGTTGTGCACGCCGGCCGCCTCCCAGGCCCCATCGGCGTTGTGCAGCGCCCACCACTGGTTGCGGTAGCTGTAGCCCGCGCGCGCCTGCTGGCCCGGTGCCTTGGCGAACTTCTCGCGGTCGCCGCCGCGCGCGGTGTCGGCGATCACCTCGCTGGCCAGGATGCGCTGGCCGTTGAACTCGCCGCCCCGACGCAGCATCTCGCCAAAGCGCGCCAGGTCGCGCAGCGTGGCGCTCATGCCCGAGCCCTGCAGCGGCGTGCCCACCGAATCGATCATCACGCTTGCGTCTTCCTCGGCGCCCAGCTTCTGCCAGACGCGTTCGCTCAGCAGGTCGGCGAAGTGCTGGCCGCTCGCGCGCGAGACGATCCAGCCCAGCACCTCGGAATGCACGGTGCGGTAGACGAAGGCCTCGCCGTGCTCGCCCTCCTTCTTCAAGGTTTTGAGAAAGCTGTAGATGTCCTTCGGCCCGGTGTAGGTGGCGGGCGCGGGCAGCATGCCGCTGGAGAACAGGTAGGGGAACACCTCGGTCGTGGGGTCGGTGTAGACCTCGCGGTAGCGCACCGCGCCGGTCATGTCCATCACCTGGCGCACGCTCATGTCGTCCCAGGCGCTGCCGGCCAGTTCGGGCACGTACTGCGTCACGCGCGCGGCCGGGTCGATGCGGCCTTCGTGCGCGAGCTGCGCGGCCAGCAGGCCGGTGAAGCTCTTGGTGACGGAGAACAGCAGGTGCGGCGTCTCGGGCTTCATGTTGCGGTAGCGCTCGTACACCACCCGGCCGCGGTGCAGCACGATGAGGGCATCGGTGTAGGTGTTGCGCTGCCACTCGGCGATGGTGGTGCGCCCGCCCTGCTCGTCGGCGAAGGCCCAGTCGTCCAGGTTCTTTTCGCGGCGCGGCAGCGGGGCCACCGCCGCCGGGCCGCGGCGGATGTTGCGCGTGGGCAGCAACTCGCGCACGTGCTGCAGCGACCAGGTCATCTGCGGGTAGCGGGTGCGGTTGCCGTTGTCCACCAGCTTGTCGGGGGCCGGCGGAAAGCCTTCCATGTAGCCGAGCTTGTCGAGCAGCACGCTGTCGGGTGGCGGCAGTTGCGGGGCCTGGGCCCAGGCCGTGGGCAAGGCCAGCATCAAGCCGCAGAGGGCGGTGGTGATCGGTCGGACGCGGTGGCGCATGGGTCTTGTCTCCTGTTGTGGTTCGGGAATACCGGGGTCTCGCCACGGGCAAGTTACCGGGACAATGGCGCGCAATCTTGATGAGAACCTGATGCCCAGTCCCGCACGCGACGACGACAACGACGCGCCCACCGGCACCCACCCCGGCGGGCTGGGCTACACCGCCGCCGACGACGGCGATGTCTGCCACCACGGCCGGCCGCTCGCGCTGCCGCCCAAGGAGCGCGCGGTGCTGCACCTGCTGCTGCGGCAATGGCCGCGCACCGTGTCCAAGGAGCAGTTCGCGCGGCAGGTGTGGGCCGGCCAGCCGATGTCGGACGAAAGCCTGGCCCGCTGCATCGCACAGCTGCGCCAGGCCCTGCCGCCGGCCACCGGCCTGGCCCTGCGCGCGGTGTACCGGCGCGGCTACCGGCTGGAGGTGATCGCCTCCACCAACGAGGCCCCGTCGCCCGCGCATGGTCGGCTGGCGCATGCCGCCATGGCAGCGCCGCACCAGGTGGAGACGCTGACCCACGCGCGCCAGCTCGTGCAGCAGCGCACCGCCGAGGCGCTCGTGCGCGCCGAGCGGCTGCTGCGCGCGCTGATCGACGAAGCGCCGGACTACCTCGCGGCGCCGCTCGCGCTGGCCGAGTGCCTCGCGGCCACGGTGAGCTGCGGCCTGGCCGTGCGGCGCGAGCGCATCGACGAGGCCCTGGCGCACCTGGACCGCGTGGCCCACGGCGCGCCCCACATGCCCGGCCTGTGGGCCGAGAGCGCGCACCTGCTCGACTGCGCCTGGCGCTTCGACGAGGCCGCCGCGCTGCACGAACGCGCCCTGGCCAGTTCGCCGCTGGACGCCGCCACTCACTACTACCGGGGCTGGCACCTGCTCGCCACGGACCGGCCGCGCGAGGCCGTGGCGGCGCTGGAGCAGGCCCTGCGCTTGAACCCGTTCTCGGTCTACATGGCCATCCTGCTGGCGCGCGCGCTGGCCACCGCCGGCGACCCCGAAGCCGCGCTCGCGCGGGCCCGGCGCACGCGCGAGAACGCGCCCGAGCACCGCGCCGCCGCCTTGCACCTGCTGGGCGTGCAGGCCCTGGTGGCGCCCTCGCCCGCTCTGGCCGCCCAGGCCCTCGAGCTGCTGCCCGACCCGGCCGCGTGGGTCTTCGCCGCGTCCACGCTGGGCTATGTGCTGGCGCGCTGCGGCGAGGCCGACGCGGCCGCGCGCGTGATCGCCGGCACCCAGCAGGGCAACCCGAGCGAGCAGGCCACCCACGTCGCGGCGCTCGCGCTGCTGGGCCGCCGCGATGAAGCGATGGACCGCCTGGAGCGCGCCGCCGCCGAGGGCTGCGGACACCTGCCGCTGGTGCTGCTGGCCACCGAGAACCACGGCCTGCGCAGCGAGCCGCGCTGGGCGGCCATCGCGGCCCGCGTCTGGCCACCCCGCTAGCCACGCGCCGCAAGGCGTTCTGCTACCCTCGACCGGATGCCCGCCCCGCCTCCTTCGCCCTCTTCTTCCGCCATGTCGCCCGGCCTGATCGTGCTGGTGCTGTCGCTGCTGCTGGGCCTGCAGCCGATCGCCACCGACCTCTACCTGCCCGCGCTGCCCGCGCTCACCTCGGGCTTTGGCGCGCCCATGTCGCAGGCCCAGCTCACGCTCACCGCGCTGCTGCTGTGCTTCGGCCTGTCGCAGCTGGTGTGGGGCCCGCTGTCGGACCGCCACGGCCGCCGGCCCGTGCTGCTGGTGGGCATGAGCGCCTTCGTCGCGGCCTCGATCGGCAGCACCTTCGCGCCGTCGATGGAACAGCTCATCGTCTGGCGCGCGGTGCAGGGCGCGGCCATGGGCGCGGGCGTGATGTGCGCGCGCGCCATCGTGCGCGACCTGTACGCGCCCAGCGAAGGCGCGCGCGTCATGTCCAAAGGCCTCACCGGCCTGGGCGTGATCGCCTGCGCCGCGTCGCCCACCGGCGGCCTGCTGTCGGACCTGTTCGGCTGGCGCGTCTCGCTCATGGCGCTCGCGGTGTTCGGCGCCATCACCCTGCTGGTCGTGGCCTGGCGTTTCGAAGAGACCCTGGCGCAGAAGAACCCGCGCGCGCTCTCGCCCGGCACCCTGTTCGGCAACTGGGCGCAGATCGCGCGCCACCCCACGTTCTGGGCCTTCGCGCTGCTGTCCACCGCGTCCTACGGCGGCCTGTTCACCTTTCTCGCGGCCTCGTCCTTCGTGTTCATCCGCGTGCTCGGCCTGTCCACCACGGCCTATGGCGTGGTGATGTTCAGCATCTCGCTGGTCTACATCCTGGGCACCTTCCTGTGCCGACAGCTGCTGCCGCGCCTGGGCCTGCGCCGCACGGTGGCCGTCGCCGGGGTCATCACGCTCACCGCCGGCACCAGCATGGGCGTCCTGGGGCTGCTGGGCGTGCAGAGCACCTGGGCCATCCTGGTACCGTTCTGGCTCTTCATGCTCGCGCACGGCGTGCACCAGCCCTGCGGCCAGAGCGGCGCGGTGGGCCCGTTTCCGCAGGCCGCCGGCGCGGCCTCGGCGCTCAGCGGTTTCCTGTCGATGGTCACGGCCTTCGCCATGGGCGGCTGGCTCGGCGTGAGCCTGGCCGGCATCGGTGAAGGGCGCGGCTCGGTGCTGCCGCTGACCAATGGCCTGTGGTTCTGGAGCGTGCTCATCGCCCTCGTGGCCTGGACGCTGGTGCAGCGCCATGGCGAGGCGCACACCGCGCCGCAGCGCGTGAGCGCATCGGCCCGTTGACACCCCTCACCATGCCCAGCGCTCCCCGTTGCATCGCACTCGCCGGCCCCACGGCCAGCGGCAAGAGCGCGGCCTCGTTGGCCATCGCGTTGCGCTGGCCGGTGGAAATCATCAGCGTCGACTCGGCCCTGGTCTACCGCGGCATGGACATCGGCAGCGCCAAGCCCAGCGCGGCCGAACGCGCCCAGGTGCCGCACCACCTGATCGACATCCTCGACCCGCTGCAGAGCTACAGCGCCGCCGACTTCGTGCGCGACACCACGCGCCTGGTGGACGAGATCGCCGCGCGCGGCCGCACCGCGCTGCTGGTGGGCGGCACCATGCTGTATTTCAAGGCCCTGCTGGTGGGCCTGGACGAGATGCCCCAGGCCGACGCCCGCGTGCGCGAACGCATCGAAGCACGCGCGCTCGAACTGGGCTGGCCGGCGCTGCACGCCGAACTCGCGCGCGTGGACCCGATCACCGCCGCGCGCCTGCCGCCCAACGACTCGCAGCGCATCCAGCGTGCGCTGGAGGTGCACGAGGTCTCCGGCCAACCCCTCTCCAGCTTCCAGACCGGCCGCACCCACAACCCCGACAGCCCGCTCGCGCCCGAGCACCTGATCTCGCTCGAACCGCAGGACCGCGCCTGGCTGCACGCGCGCATCGCCCAGCGCTTCGACGACATGCTCGCCGCCGGTTTTCTCGACGAGGTGCGCGCGCTGCGCGCGCGCGGCGACCTCTCCACCGAGCTGCCGTCCATGCGCTGCGTGGGCTACCGCCAGGCCTGGGACATGCTGCAGGCCCATGGCGACGCGCTCACGCGCGAACAGCTCGCCGAGCTGCGCGACCTCGGCATCTTCGCCACCCGCCAGCTCGGCAAGCGCCAGCTCACCTGGCTGCGCTCCATGCCACAGCGCCGCGTGATCGCCTGCGACGCGCCCGACGCACTGGCCCAGGTGCTGCACACCGTCGAAACCTGGCTGGGCCCGGCCGCATGAGCACGCCGGCCCTGGTGGTCCACGAACTCGGCAAGCGCTACGGCGATACGCCCGTGTTCAGCCAGGTGAGCCTGAGCGTGGCCCCGGGCGAGTTCGTCGCCATCGTGGGCGAGTCGGGCGTGGGCAAGTCCAGCCTGCTCAACTGCCTGGCCGCGCTCGACGACTGGAGCGAAGGCCACATCACCCACCAGGGCGTGGACCTCGGCACGCTCGACGAGACCCAGCGCGCGCACTGGCGGCGCGAGCACCTGGGCTTCGTGTTCCAGGCCTTCCACGTGCTGCCGCACCTGGACGTGGCGCAGAACGTGGGCCTGCCCCTGCTGCTGCTGGGCCGCCCCGACCCAGCGCGCGTTCAGCAGATGCTCGACGCCGTGGGCCTGGGCGGGCTGGGCGCGCGGCTGCCGGCCGAACTCTCGGGTGGTCAGCTGCAGCGCGTGGCGATCGCGCGCGCGCTGGTGCACCGCCCTGGTTTGCTGCTGGCCGACGAGCCCACCGGCAACCTCGACCCCAGCACCGCCACCCAGGTCATGGACGTGCTGCAGCAGCAGGCCACCGAGAGCGGCGCGGCGCTGGTGCTGGTCACGCACTCCCGCGCGGCCGCGGCGCGCGCGCAGCGCGTGCTGCACCTCACCGCCTCGGGCCTGCAGCCCGCGCTCACCACCTGACACGTTTTCCGCGTGCACGGCGCGGGGCATCGCGGTAAGGTCAGGGCATGGCCGGTGAAAAGAACCCGCCATGTAACTTGATTACAATAAAATCCAAAATCACAAGTAACTAAATTAGACCATGGTCACAACGAATCCCGCCCCCACCCCTGCCGAGCCGCTCGATCTGGTGATCTTCGGCGGCGTGGGCGACCTCTCGGTGCGCAAGCTGCTGCCCGCGCTCTACATGGCGCACCTGCACCGCAACCTGCCCGAGGCCACGCGCATCCACGCCCTGGGCCGCCAGCCGTGGGACCGCGAGACCTTCACCGCCTTCATCCACGAGAAGGTGCGCGCCTTCATCGCCCCCGAGACGCTGGACGAAACCGCCTGGCAAGGCTTCGTGGCGCGCCTGGGCTATGTGTGCCTCGACGCCACGCAGCCGGCCGACTTCACCGCCCTGGCCGGCGCGCTGCAGCCGGGTTCGGACCGCGTGTACTACCTCGCCACCGCGCCCACGCTGTTCACCGGCATCTGCGCCAACCTGCACGGCGCCGGCCTGATCGACGAGCGCTCGCGCGTGGTGCTGGAAAAGCCGCTGGGCCACGACCTGGCCTCGGCGCGCGCCATCAACGACGAGGTGGGCCGCTACTTCAGCGAGGGGCAGACCTTCCGCATCGACCACTACCTGGGCAAGGAGACGGTGCAGAACATGATGGTGCTGCGCTTTGGCAACACCATCTTCGAGCCGCTCTGGCGCAGCCCCTACATCAAGAGCGTGCAGATCACGGTGGCCGAGTCGGTCGGCGTGGGCAGCCGCGCCGGCTTCTACGACGGCACCGGCGCGCTGCGCGACATGGTGCAGAACCACCTGCTGCAGCTGCTGTGCATCGTGGCCATGGAGCCGCCGGTCTCGCTCGACCCCGATGCCGTGCGCGACGAAAAACTCAAGGTGCTGCGCTCGCTGCGTCCCATGACCGAGGCCGACGTGGCGCGCGACACCGTGCGCGGCCAGTACACCGCCGGCGCCTCCAACGGCGACAAGGCCGCGGGCTACCTGCAGGAGGCCAACGTGCCGGCCGACAGCACCACCGAAACCTTCGTGGCCCTGCGCGCGCACATCAACAACTGGCGCTGGGCCAACGTGCCGATCTTCCTGCGCACCGGCAAGCGCATGGCCGAGCGCCGCTCGGAGATCGTCATCGAGTTCGCCGACCTGCCGTACACCATCTTCCCCGACGCACCGCGCCAGCCGGTCAACCGGCTGATGATCCGCCTGCAACCCGAGGAACACGTGCAGCTGCAGATGATGGCCAAGGAACCCGGCAGCGGCATGCGCCTGCGCCCGGTGAGCCTGGACCTGGACCTCGAATCGGCCTTCAGCGCGCGCCGCGCCGAAGCCTACGAGCGCCTGCTCATGGACGTGATCAAGGGCCGCCTGACGCACTTCATGCGGCGCGACGAACTCGAAGCCGCCTGGACCTGGGTCGAGCCCATCCTCGACGGCTGGAGCAACCTGAGCGAGAAGCCCCGCCCCTACACCGCCGGCAGCTGGGGGCCCGCCGCCTCGTCCGCGCTGATGGCGCGCGAAGGCTCGGCCTGGGTGGAAGAAGCCTGACCCCATGAACGCGCTCGACCGCCCCCCACCCAACCCGCTGCAGGTGCACCCCGCCAGCAACGCGGCCGAACTCGCGGCGCAGCTGGCCCTGCATGCCGCGCAGCGCCTGCGCGAGGCGATCGGTGCGCGTGGCCACGCGGTGCTCGCGGTCTCGGGCGGCAAGTCGCCGGTGGCGATGTTCGAACGCCTGCGCGAGCAGCCGGTGGAATGGGACCATGTGAGCGTGCTGTTGGTGGACGAGCGCTGCGTGCCGCACGACCACCCCGAGAGCAACACCGCCCTGGTGCGCACCCACCTGCTGCAGGGCGCCGCCGCCGCGGCCCGCTTCGTGCCCTTCTTCGACCGCCTGCCCACCGTGCTCGACGACGCCGCGCTCGCGGCCCTGGCCGACGGCGCCAACCACCGCCTGGCCACCCAGCCCTGGCCCATGGACCTGGCCGTGCTCGGCATGGGCGAGGACGGCCACACCGCGTCGATCTTTCCGGGCGCGCCCGGCCTGGCCCGCGCGCTGCACGGCAGCGGCCCGGTGACCTGGCAGCGCCCCGCCGAAGCGTCGCGCGCGCCGCACGCGCGCCTCACCCTCACCCTGCCGGCCTTGCTCGCCACGCGCGAACTGGCCCTGTCCATCAGCGGCGCGAGCAAGCTCGCCGTGTACCAGCAGGCCCGGCTCGCCGCCGACGAAAGCCTGCCGGTGTCGCTGGTGCTCAACCAGCACCTCACGCCCGTGAGCGTCTGGCTGGCCTGAACGAGACACCCAAAATGACCACCACCACGAACGCCCCCCTGCACCCCACCCTGGCCCACGT
>NZ_JBYTAE010000119.1:0-12188 GCF_058787875.1 Hydrogenophaga sp. FW305-3-2-15-A-LB1
CATCAACACCGCCCCCGTCCCCAGCCACTGCTGAAACAGGGGAAGTTCGCCAAAGAAAACCCAGGCCGCCGAAAGCCCCACCACCGGCACCAGCAAAGAAAACGGCGTCACCCGCCCAGCCGGATGGCGCTGGAGCAACTGCGTCCACAGCGTGTAGGCCAACAAGGTCGCCAGCCACGCCAGAAACAACACCGCCAACACCGCCGACAGACTCAAGCCCGCCACCTGCGCCCACACCACCGAAGGCCCATCCATCCACAGCGCCAACGCCATGAACGGAACAATCGGAAAAACGCTGCTCCACACAATGAACGGAAACGGCTCGTAATCCGCCACCCGACTCGCCAACCGGGCCACCAGATTCGACACCGCCCACATGAACGCCGCCGACAAGGTCAGCACAAAACCCGCCAACGTCATCTGCCCCGGCCCCTCACCATGCGCCGTCGCGATCAGCACCAGCCCACCCAAGGCCACCAGCAAACCCAGCCCCTGCGACCAGCGCGCCCGCTCACCCAGCACCGGCACCGCCAGCAACAACGTGAAAAACGCCTGCGTCTGCATCACCACCGACGCCATGCCCGCCGTCATCCCCATCTGCAGCCCCAAGAACAGAAAACCGAACTGCCCCAGACCCTGCGCCAGGCCATACGCCACCACATAGCGCCACGGCAGCTTCGGAAACTTCACGAACAGCAGGAACGGCAAGGCCGCCGCCGCAAAGCGCAAGGCCCCCAGCAACATCGGGCCGATGCCCTGCAAGCCGATCTTCATCACCACGAAGTTCAAACCCCAGATCACCACCACCGCAAGCGCGCGCAGCAGATCGCCGCGCGAAAGAGGCACAGGGTTCACGCCATCACTTTCACCGGTCGCCCCTGCGCAGCGCGCGCGGCCACAAAAGCATCGAACGCCTGTGCGCTGGTCTTGCGCGGCGTGTAGCCAAAACGCTGCTTCAGCGCGGTGTTGAGCAACACCGGCCGGTAGCGCAGGAAATCGAGCTGCTCCGGGCCGTAGCGGCTCACGCCCAGCGAGCTGCCCACGCGCAGCAGCGTGCGCAACAGGCCCGCCGGCAGCACGCGCGGTTTCTTGCCCAGGCGCGCGGCGATCTCGCGGATGGTCAGCGCGCCGTCACCGGCCACGTTGTAGCAGCCGGGCACGGCCTCGCCACTCAGCGCGTGCACGATCGCACCGGTCACGTCCTCGTCCCAGACGAACACGAAGGGGCTGTCGCTGCCGGCGATCGCGATCAGGCGCGGTTTCTCGAACAAGGCCGTGATCTGGTTGTCCACCCGCTCGCCCAGGATGGTGCCGATGCGCAGCACGGTCTGGCGCAACGCCGGGTGGGCCGCGCGCGTTTCGGCGAGCATCTCTTCCACCAGGCGCTTGTGGTGCGCGTACGCGAACACCTCGTTGCCGCGCAACGCGTGGTCTTCGGTCAGCCAGGCCGGGTTGTCCGCGTGGTAACCATAGGCCGCGCCGCTGGACGAGACCACGAGGTGGGCCACGCCGTGGGCGAGGCAGGCCTGGATCACGTTGCGCGTGCCGCCCACGTCGACCGAATGTTCGAAGGCCCGGCTCGACCCCTTGCCCGGCGTGACGATGGAGGCCAGGTGCACCACGGTGTCGATGCCGTGCGCCTCCACCGTGGCGGCCAGGGCGCGGTCGCGCACGTCTTCCACCACGTAGGCCACGCGCGGTGAACGCCGCGCGACGGGCACCTCGCGCACGTCCACCGCCACCAGGTGTTCGATGTGAGGCTCGCGCGCCAAGGCGTCGATCAGCCCGCGCCCGAGGAAACCGTCGGCGCCCGTGACCAGCACGCGCCGGGCCACCGGCGCCTTGTCCATGGCCGCGCTCATGGCTTTTCGATCCCCGGCACGCCACCTTGCAGCGGTCTGCGCGCCCACCAGCCCGCCAGGATCAGGCCGGCGATGATGTCCCAGAAGCCCCAGACGCCGGCCACCACGGCCATGCCGCCCAGGCCACCGAAGAAGCTGAAGATGATGACCAGGCCCAGGCCCGCGTTGCGGATGCCGACCTCGATCGACACCGCGCGGCGGTCGTAGTCGGGCAGACCGGCGGCGCGCGCGATGGCGTAGCCGGTGCCGAAGGCCAGCGCGTCGTGGATCACCACGGCCAGCAGCACCAGGCCCACGTAGTCGAGGAAGTAGCGCCAGTTGCCCGCGATGGCGCCGACGATGAAGGCGATGAGCGCGAGAAAACTGAGGATGCGCACCGGCTTCTTGAAGCGCGCGGTCCAGTTCGGAAAGCGGTGCGCGCACCAGATGCCCAGCACGAAGGGCACGCCGATGATCAGCAGGATGTGGCCGAACATCTCCAGCGGGTCCAGCGCGATGGTCTTGAGCAGGGGCGCGGCGGTGGGGTGGATGCCGCCCCAGAAAGCGAAGTTCAGCGGCATGGCCACGATGGCGATGGCGTTGGACACCGCCGTCATCGAGACGCTGAGCGCGACGTTGCCGTTGGCGCGGTGCGTGAGGATGTTGCTCACGTTGCCCGGCGGGCAGCAGGCCACCAGGATCATGCCCAGCGCGATGCTGGGGCCTGGCTGCAGCAGCAGCGTGAGCGCATAGGTGATGGCCGGCAGCGCGATGAACTGCGCCACGATGCCCACCGTGAACGCCAGCGGCATGCGCATGACACGGCGGAAATCCTCCAGGCGCGTGTCCAGCGCGATGCCGTACATCAGGAAGGCCAGTACCGCGTTGAGCACGGCCAGCGAAGCCGGGTTGAAGTTGAGGCGGATTTCGTCCACGGGCAGCATGCGGGTCTCCTGTGTCTGTTGTCTTTGTCGTCGGGCGGGATGTCAGGCCAGGGCCTCGGCCGCCTGGCGCACGGTGTCGCGGTAGACGTTCTTGTTCACGTAGTAGGCCATGCGCTCGAGCTGCAGGTACTTGTAGCCGCCGGAGAGGTCGGGCGGCGGCCCCGCCTTGGCGATCCGGAACGCGCTGGCGCTGGCCTTGCCTTCGTCCAGCCCCTTGAAATAGCGCGCCACCAGCTCGGCCTGTTCATAGCGGCCCTGCCAGCCCAGGCCGCTGGCCTCGACCATGCCGAGCACGGCGAGGCGGTCGAAGCGCGGCGCGAAGATGTTGAGGTAGAGCCGGGGCGCCATGCCCTGCCAGTTGAGCAGCGCGGGGTCGAGGAAGGGGTAGTGCAGCCTGTAGCCGGTGGCCGCGAGCACCAGGTCGTACTCGCCTTGGCGCCCGTCCTTGAAGTGCACGGTGTGGCCGTCAAAACGCGCGATGTCGGCGCGCACGCCCACGTCGCCATGGCCGATGTGGTACAGGATGAGCGAGTTCACCACCGGGTGCGACTCGTACATCTTGTAGGTCGGCTTGGGAAAACCGAAGCGCACCGGGTCGCCGGTGAACCACTTCAGGATGGTGCTGTCGATCTTCTGCTTGAGCCAGGGCGGCAGCCGGATCTTGCCGCCGAGGGTGTCGGCGGGTTGGCCGAACACGTACTTGGGCACGAAGTAATAACCGCGCCGCACCGAGATGTCCACGCTGCGCGCCTGGTGCACGGCGTCGACGGCGATGTCGCAACCCGAGTTGCCCGCGCCCACGATGAGCACGCGCTTGTAGCGGAATTGGTCGGCGCTCTTGTAGGCCGAGGTGTGCAGCAGCTCCCCGGAGAAGTGGCCTTCGAAGCGCGGCATGTTGGGCTCGGCCAGGGTGCCGTTGGCCACCACCACGCCCTTGTAGTCGGCGGTGGTCTGAAGGCCGTCCGCGTCTTCGGTGGTGACGCGCCACAGCGTGCCGGGCGCATCACTCACCGGCACCACGCTCAGCACGCGCACACCGAAGCGGTAGTGCTCGCGCAACCGGAAGTGGTCGGCGAAGGCGCTGAAGTAGTCCAGCAGCTCGCGGTGGCTCGGGTAGTCGGCCACGCGCTCGGGCATGGGGAACTCGCTGAACTCCGTCATGCGCTTGCTGGAGATCAGGTGCGCCGACTGGTACACCGTGGAGCGCGGGTTGTGGATGTTCCACAGACCGCCGACGTCGGTGTGGGCCTCGAAGCCCTGGAAGGGGATGCCGTGTTTCTGCAGGCAGCGCGCGCCGGCCAGGCCCGAGGGGCCGGCACCGATGAGCGCGATCTGCTGTTCGGTGGGTGTCGTCATTTTTTCAGGCCTGGAATGTCGGTCGCGCCGGGTTCGCCCGCGCGCGGCTTGCGCGGCTGGCCGAGCAGGATGCGGTCGTGCAGGCGCGCGGGCAGCAGGCCCAGCGCGTGCGAAAGCCAACCGATGCGCCGGGGCAGCACGATGTGTTCGGTGCCGGCGGCCACGCCCGCGAGCAGGCGCCGCGCGGCCTCGTCGGCTTCGAGCAGGCCGGGCATGGCGAAGCGGTTGCCGGCCGTGAGCGGTGTGCGCAGGTAGCCCGGGCTGATGGTGTGCACGCGCAGCGCCGTGGGACGCAGCTCGGCGCGCAGGCTTTGCAGGTAGGCGATCAGGCCGGCCTTGCTCGCGCAGTACGCACCGTTGCCTGGCATGCCGCGCCAGCCCGCGAGGCTGGCCACGCCCACCAGCGCGCCTCGCCGGCCGCTCTCGCGCATGGGCGCCAGAAAGGGCTGGAAGGTAGTGGCCACGCCGAGCAGGTTGATCTCGAGCATGCGGCGCATCACGGCGAGGTCGCCGGCCTGAGCGGTGTCGAAGCCGCCGGCCACGCCCGCGTTGGCGATCACCAGGTCGGGCGCGCCGAAACGGCCCATCCAGTCGGCGGCCATGGCCTGCATCGCGGCCGCGTCCGACACGTCGGGCTGGTAGATCGCGCAACGCTCCGGCGCGAGCGCGGCCAGCGCCTGCAGCGCGGGACGCTGCAGGCCGACCAGCGCCACGCGCGCGCCCGCGGCGATGAGCTCACGCGCCAGCGCCTGGCCCAGGCCACCGCAGGCGCCGGTCACCACGGCGTTGTGAAAGCTCGGCGTCGTCGTCAAACCACCTATCTCCTCGAAGTTGTGCCCGCAATGTAGAGGCCTCTAGAATTCGTCTCGGAATAATTTATGGATTCGTCTCATTTTTCGAGATATGAACACAGAAACCGACAACAGCCCGGGCCTGCGGCTGATGGAGCTGCTGGACCTGCTCACGCGCCACGCCCAACCGATGGCCCTGCCCGAGGTGGTCGCATTGACCGGCTGGCCCAAGCCCACCGTGCACCGCATGCTCGCACAATTGGAGCAAGGCGGTTGGCTGGTGCGCGAGCCCGACGGCCGGCGCTACGCGATGGCCACGCGCCTGCTGCGCATGGCCGAGGCCGCCTTGAGCAACAGCACGCAGCAGGGCGTGCGCCACGCGGTGCTGCGCCAGCTGGTGGCCGAGGTGGGCGAGAGCTGCAACCTCACCGCCCTGTCGGGCGCGGAGGTGGTCTACCTCGACCGCGTGGAGTCGGCATTTCCGTTGCGGCTGGAGCTGCGCCCGGGCACGCGCGTGCCGGCGCATTGTTCGGCCAGCGGCAAGCTGTTCCTGGCCTGGATGGGCGCGCGCCAGCGCCGCACCGTGCTCGACGGGCTGGTGCTCACGCGCTACACCGCCAACACGCTGACGCTGCGCGAGGCCCTCGAAGCGGAGCTGGAGGCGATCCGGCGCGACGGCCACGCGGTGGACGCCGAGGAGTTCGTCGAAGGCCTGGTGTGCGTGGCGGTGCCGGTGTTCGCGCCCGGCCAGCGCACGGTGCGCTGCGCGCTCGCCCTGCAGGCACCGGCCGCGCGCATGGCGCTGGCACAGGCCCGGTTGCAGCTGCCGCGCCTGGAGGCGGCGGCGCAGGCGCTGGCCCGCACCCTGGGCTGACGCCTCAGTACAGCGTGTCGCGCTGGCGCGCGGGCAAGGCGCGGTCGTAGGCAACGCCGTCGATGGCGTTGTGCGTCAGGGCCGCGAGCATCTCGCCGGCCGTGGGCACCGCCGCCGCGGCTTCGCGCGCGTCCCACAGGCTGGCGCGCTTCATGGCGCGGGCGCACTGGAAGAACACCGTGTCCACCGTGATGACCAGCACGCACCGTGGCGGCTTGCCGTCCATGGCCAGGCGCTGCATCAGGTCCGGCGCCACCGAGATGCGCGCGCGGCCGTTCACGCGCAGCGTCTCGCCCACGCCGGGCACCAGGAACAGCAGGGCCACGCGCGGGTCGGCCAGGATGTTCTTGAGGCTGTCGATGCGGTTGTTGCCGGCGCGCTCGGGCAGCAGCAGCGTGTGTTCGTCCTGAATGCTCACGAGCCCGGGCGGATCGCCGCGCGGCGAGGCGTCCAGCCCGTCGGGGCCGACGGTGGCGAGCACCGCGAACGGCGAGGCCTCGATCCAGCGCTGGTAGACCGGGTGCAGGCGCGAGACCTCCTTGCGCACCGACGCGTCGCCCACCGGGCCGAACAGCGCCTGCAGCGAAGCGAGATCCTGAATGGTGTGGGGGTCGGTGGGCGCGGTCATGGCGGTGGCGTCCTCAACCCATGCCGGGCAGCTTGGGCATGCCCTTCATGCCACCCATGCGTTTCATCATCTTCATCATGCCGCCGCCCTTCATCTTCTTCATCATGTCCTGCATCTGCTCGAACTCCTTGAGCAGGCGGTTGACTTCCTGCACCTGCACGCCCGCGCCGGCGGCGATGCGGCGCTTGCGCGTGGCCTTGATGATCTCGGGCTTGCGGCGCTCCTTGAGCGTCATGCTGCAGATGATGCCTTCCTTGCGCTTGATGTCCTTCTCGGCGCGGCCCATGTCGACCTCGCTGGCCTTGGCGGCCATCGCGGCGGGCAGCTTGTCCATCAGGCTGGAGAGGCCGCCCATCTGCTTCATCTGGCGCAACTGGTCGAGGAAGTCGTTGAGGTCGAAGCCCTCGCCGCTCTTGACCTTGGCCGCGAGCTTCTGCGCCGCCGCCATGTCCACGCCGGCCGTGACCTGCTCGACCAGCGCCAGGATGTCGCCCATGCCGAGCACACGCTGCGCGTGGCGGTCGGCGTCGAACACCTCCAGACCGTCGATCTTCTCGGACACGCCGGCGAATTTGATCGGCGCGCCGGTGATGGCGCGCACCGAAAGCGCCGCGCCGCCGCGCGAATCGCCGTCGAGTTTGGTGAGCACGATGCCGGTGAGCGGCAGCGCATCCTTGAACGCCTTGGCGGTGTTGATCGCGTCCTGGCCCTGCATCGCGTCCACCACGAACAGCGTCTCCACCGGCTTGAGCACGGCGTGCAGTTCCTGGATTTCGCGCATCAGCGCCTCGTCGATCGCCAGGCGGCCGGCGGTGTCGACCAGCAGCACGTCGAAGAAATGCCTGCGCGCGTAATCGATCGCGGCGCGCGCGATGTCCACCGGTTTCTGGTCGGGCGTGCTGGGGAACCATTCGGCGCCGGCCTGCGCGGTCACGGTCTTGAGCTGCTCGATGGCGGCCGGGCGGTAGACGTCGCCCGAGACGGTAAGCACCTTCTTCTTGCGCTTCTCGATCAGGTGCTTGGCCAGCTTGGCGGTGGTGGTGGTCTTGCCGGCGCCCTGCAGGCCGGCCATGAGGATCACCGCCGGCGGCTGCGCCGCGAGGTTGATGTCGGCCACGCCGTCGCCCATGGTCGCGGCGAGCTCGCGGTTGACGATGCCCACCAGCGCCTGCCCGGGCGTGAGCGAGCCCACCACCTCCTGGCCCAGCGCCTTCTCCTTCACCCGCGCGATGAAGTCGCGCACCACCGGCAGGGCGACGTCGGCCTCCAGCAGGGCCATGCGCACCTCGCGCAGCATGTCGGTGACATTGCCCTCGGTGATGCGGGCCTGCCCGCGCATTTCCTTGACGATGCGTGAAAGTCGGTCTGAAAGGGCTGAAGCCATGCTGCCTCGGGTAGAAGGGGAAAAGGGCGGAAACCCGCGTCGGGCGGGCGGTCAGGCGGGCGCCTGGGTCGGCGGACCGGTGCGTCCAGGAGGGACAAGGCCGTTAAACTGTGAGGATGATTTTAGCTGCGCCCTTCCTTTTCACGCTTGGCGCGCTGCCCCGGTGATGAGCCTGCTGCCCGCACTCGCGTCCAACCTGCCCGCTGCCGTGTTCTCCGGCGGCGCGGCGCTGGCCTACGCGATGCTCGCCATCGCCCACCCGCGCATGTCGGCGCCGCAAAGCCGCGGCCTGCTCGGCCTGGCCTGGCTGCTGCACCTGGTCGTGCTGGTGCTCGGCCTGTTCGAACAACCCGCGCGCTTCGGGTTCGCGCCCGCCCTCTCCGTCACCGGCTGGCTGGTGCTCACCGTCTACCTGATCGAAAGCCGGCTCTACCCGCAGATGCGCGCGCGCTGGACGCTGGCCATCCTGGGCATGGTGGTCGTGCTGCTCGCGCTGGTGTTCCCGGGCACGCGCTACCCGGCCCTGCATTCCGCGCTGCTGCCGCTGCACTGGGCCTTGGGCATCGCGTCCTATGGCCTCATCGCCGCGGCGGTGGTGCATGCCTGGCTGATGCAGCGCGCCGAAAAGGCCATGCGGCTGGGCAATGCCAGCGAGGCGTCCATGCCCCTGCTCACGCTGGAGCGCCTCACCTTCCGCTTCGTCGCCGCCGGCTTTGCCTTGCTGAGCGCCACGCTGCTGGCCGGCTGGTATTTTTCCGAGACCCTGAACCACCGCTGGATCTGGGACCACAAGACCACCTTCTCGCTGCTGTCCTGGATCACCATGGGGGTACTGCTCTGGGGCCGATGGCGCCTGGGCTGGCGCGGCCGTGTCGCCGTGCGCACGCTCTACGTGGCCGCCGGTTTCCTGCTGCTGGGCTACGCGGGCTCGCGCTTCGTGCTCGAAGTGATGCTGCACCGCGGCTGAGGCATTGACCATGAAATACCTGCTCGTCCTGGCCGTGGTGATGGTGGCGTTCTACATCTGGCGCAACAACCGCCTGAGCGACCGCGCCGAGGCCGCCCGCCAGGCGCCCCCGCCCAAGCCGCGCGCCAACGTCCCCACCATCATGGTGGCCTGCCTGCAATGCGGCACGCACCTGCCCGAGACCGAGGCGGTGCGGGGCCAGCAGGGCGCGTACTGCAGCACCGAGCACCGCCGGCTGCGCGAAGGCGGTTCGGCATGACCTCCCTCCGGATGGACGCCTGACATGGCCCGGGACGTCAGCTCACAGTTCGCCCCGTCCTGGTACTCCGCTTTCGAGGGCAGCCATGTGCAGAGCCGCGAACAGCGCATGCGTGCCTTCGTCCGGCTGTGGCGCGCCTTCATGCGGGCCCGGGTGTTCATCGCCACCGTGCTGCTCGCCCTGCAGGTGTTCATGCTGGTCTCTCAGACCGGCGGCCCCAACTGGCTGGTGGTGGTGTGTTCGGCCCACCTCTGCGCCGCGCTGGTCACGCTCTACCTGTGGCGCCCGGCGGAGCAGGCCGCCCCGATGCACGTCCAATGGCTGCTGACCATCGGCGTGGATGTGCTGGTGTTCGCGCTGCTGCAGTCGTTCCAGGTCGGCAGCATCAACTACACGGCGCTGTTCGCCCTGCCGGTGCTGCTGGCCTCCATCCTGGGCTCGCTCACGCTGGCCCTGGCCACCGCCGCCAGCGTCACGCTCTACCTGCTGGGCGAAGCGGCGCTGCATGCGCCCTTGTTCAGCGAACTGTCCACCGCGCGCTTCCTGCAGGCGGCGCTCACCGGCACCGGCTTTTTCCTGGTGGGCGTGCTGGCCAACCAGCTGGCGATCCGGCTGGCCCGCGAAGAGGCCCTGACCGCCAGCAGCCAGGCCGCCGCGCGCGCGCAGGCCCAGGTGAACGAACTGGTGATCGAAAGCCTGACGGTGGGCGTGCTGGTGGTGGACCCGCACGGCGTGGTGCGCAGCGCCAACCCGGCGGCCCAGGCCATGCTGCTCGGCCAGGTCTCGCCCCAGGCGGCCAAGCTCCTGCTGTCCGCCCGCTCCAGCTGGCAGCACTTGGCCCACCTGGTCAACGAAACCTTTGCGCGCGGTGAGGCCCTGGAAACCGAAACCACCATCGACAACGAGGACCGGCCGAGCCAGCGCCTGCATGCGCGCACCCGCCTGACCGCGCAGAGCGGGCGCAGCGCGGGCCTGTGCGTGCTGTTCCTCGAAGACCTGCGCGAGGTCGAGGCGCGCGTGCGCACCGAGAAACTGGCTTCGATGGGCCGCATGTCCGCCGCGGTGGCGCACGAGATCCGCAACCCGCTCTCGGCCATCACGCAGGCCAATGCGCTGCTCGATGAAGAGGTGCAGGCACCGGCCCAGAAGCGGCTGACCCGCATGATCGAGCAGAACGCCCAGCGGCTCTCGCGCATCGTCGACGACATCCTCAACGTGGCGCGCGCGCAGCCCAGCCAGGACACAACCTCGGCCCCCTCCCTGCCGCTGGACCAGACCGTGCGGCAGATCGCGCACGAGTGGGTGCGCCAGAGCAAGGCCGAGCGCATCCTGGGCGTGCATGCCCACGCGCCTGCGGCCCATGTGGGCTTCGACCCGGAGCACCTGCGCCGCCTGCTCATCAACCTGCTGGACAACGCCCTGCGCCACGCCAGCGGCAAACCCTCCTCGATCCGCCTGATCACCCAGCCCAGTGGCAGCGAGCATGTTCGCCTCTCGGTGTGGAGCGACGGCCAGGCACTCGAAGCCAGCGTGATGCGCCACCTGTTCGAGCCCTTCTTCTCCTCCGAGAGCCGCTCCAGCGGCCTGGGCCTGTACATCTGCCGCGAACTCTGCGAGCGCTACGGCGCCCAGATCGCCTACCGCCGCACGCGCCTGGACCAGCGCGAAGGCAACGAGTTCTATGCGCTGATCCCCGCCGCCAGCCCGGCGCCCACCCGCGAGCCGACACAGCAAAGCCTGTCGTACCCGATGGGCGATTCGGTGGCCACGCGCGCCGAGCACCAAGGCCACCCGCTCTCGGGTGACGCCCCCCTGGCGACCCGCTGAACACGACGCCAATGGCCACCGCCCCCTCCTCCGCCTCCGTGCTGGTCGTCGACGACGAACCCGATCTGCGCACGCTGTACGAGCTCACCCTGCTGCGCGAAGGCCACGCGGTGGTGGCCGCGCCGGACATCACCCAGGCGCGCGAATGGCTCGCCCAGCAGCGCTTCGACGTGCTGATCTCCGACATGCGCCTGCCCGACGGCCTGGGCCTGGACCTGCTGCGCGAACTCGCGGACGCCCAGCGGCCTGAAAAATGCATCGTCATCACCGCGTACGGATCGGCAGAAAACGCGGTGGAGTCGCTCAAGGCCGGCGCCTTCGACTACCTCACCAAACCGGTGGACCTCAAGCAGCTGCGCAGCGCGGTGACGGCGGCACTGCAAAGCCAGCGCGGGTCCCCGGCCGCCATGGCCAACGGCGCGACGGCGCCCGCGCCCAACGCCAGCGGTGCGGGCGACGCCCCCAGAAAACCAGCCGCCACCTCCAGCGGCGCGCAATCGCTGCGCCGCATCGTGGGCGCCTCGCCCAGCATCGCGCAGATCAAGTCGCGCATCGAAAAGGTGGCCTCCAGCATGGCACCGGTGCTCATCCTGGGCGAGTCCGGCACGGGCAAGGAACTGGTGGCGCGCGCGGTGCACGACTGCAGCCACCGCAGCGGCGGGCCGTTCGTGGCGGTCAACTGCGGCGCGATCCCGGAAAACCTGATCGAGGCCGAATTCTTCGGCGCGCGCAAGGGCGCCTACACCGGCGCCACCACCGACCGCGAAGGCTACTTCCAGGCGGCGCGGGGCGGCACCTTGTTCCTCGATGAAATCGGCGACCTGCCCCTGGCCATGCAGGCCAAGCTGCTGCGCGTGATCCAGGAGCGCCGCGTGCGCGCGCTTGGCGGCGTACAGGAAGAAGCCGTCGACGTGCGGCTGGTGAGCGCCACCCACCGCGACCTCAACGCGCTCGTGCAGTCGGGCCAGTTCCGCCAGGACCTGTTCTACCGCCTCAACGTCATCGGCCTGCGCTCGCCCGCGCTGCGGGAACGGCGCGAAGACCTGCCTCTGCTGGTGGAGGCTCTGCTGGCGCGGCTGTGCGCCGAATCCGGGCAAAACGTGCCCAGGGTGTCGGCCCGCGCCCTGGCCTGGTTGCAGTCGCGCGAACTGCCGGGCAATGTGCGCGAGCTCGAGAACCTGTTGCAGCGCGCCCTGGCCCTGAGCAGCGGCGAGGTGCTCGAACCGGACGACTTCGGCGAGGCCGACGAGACGGAAGTGCCCACCCAGCCCGATCAGCTCACGCCCGCCGATGGCCTCGGCGCACCCATGACCCGCC
>NZ_JBYTAE010000120.1:0-11678 GCF_058787875.1 Hydrogenophaga sp. FW305-3-2-15-A-LB1
GTGGGGTGGCGGGGGCGCCGCCCTCCTTGGGCACGGGCGTGAGCATGGCGCGCACGCGGCCGGTGGGGTTCTGCGGCGTGCGGTTGGCCACGCCACCGTCCACGGTGAACACGTCGGTGGTGTTGTTGTAGACGATCACGTTGCCCGTGGTCTCGTCGTTCAGTTGCGTGCCCTTGAAGCGCTTGAGCACCGCGTTGCCGGTGAAGCGCACGGTATCGGCCTTGCCGTCGTAATCGATGCGCTGGCCCGTGCCTTCGATGAACTCGTCGACCAGGTCGCGCTTCTGGCGGAAGAAGCCGGGTTTGCCATGCACGATGCCGAACTGGTTGCCCTGGGCGTCCTGCCGCACCTCGACCTGGTCGCCGCGGATGATGATGGTGCCCTTGGTGATGACCACGTTGCCGGTGAACACGCTGGTCTGGCGCGCGTCGTCGTGGCGCAACGCATCGGCCTCGGCGTTCAAGGGCAGGTTGCGGTCGGCTTTCTCGGCCTGGGCAGGGCCCGCGCACCACAGCGCGGCGGACAGGCAGAGGGCCCAGGGAACGGCGCGGCGGGAAGTGGAAAGGAGGGGCATGGGATTTGAGGGCACGAAACTTGCATTCATTGTAGCGGCGACAACCTGCTTCCCCGGGGAAGCGCCGCACAAACCACAAGGCCCGCACGGGGCGGGCCTTGGGAGCGGGGCAAGCGGTGGTTTCAGGCCTTGGCGCGCAGCTCGGCGATCAGGGCATTGGCCACCACCAGGGTGCGCGGGCCCTGCCCAGGCAGGTAGTAGCGGCCGCCGATGCCCAGCGCGGGCGTGCCCTCCACCCCGTAGGCATCCTGCAGGTTCACGGCTTGCTGGGCCTTCTGGCCGGTCGCGGCGATGTCGAAGATCTCGGTGAACTTCGCGCGGTCCACGCCCTGCTTGGCCACCCAGTCGATGATGGCCGGCGGCGTGGTCAGCGGCAGGCGCTCCACATGGATGGCCTGGAAGACCTTGGCGTGCAGCTTGTCGACCAGGTTCATGGCCTCCAGCGTGAAGTACAGGCGCTGCATGGGCACGAACTGCGGGCTGAAGGCGACCGGCATGCGCCTGACGGTCACATGCGCCGGCTTCTTCTGGATCCAGTCCTCGAAGATCGGCTCGAAGTTGAAACAGTGGATGCAGCTGTAGGCAAAGAACTCCAGCACCTCGACCTGACTCACCGGGCTCTGCACCGGGGCTGGCTGGGCCAGGCGCATGAAGTCCACGCCCTCCTTGGGACCCACGCGCTGCGCCAGGGCGGGCGTGAGGGTCAGGCCACTGGCGGCGCCCAGGGCGGTGGTGCCGGCGGCCAGCAGGGAACGGGAGAAATCGCGACGTTGCATGAAATGAAACTCCAGGGGAACAGGCCCGGTTGGGGCTGGCCGGAGCCGCAAAAGTTCCCGCCGGAGGTTCGCCTCAGCGCTGCACGCGCACCAGGGCCGACTCGATGTGGTTGACCTGCAGCTGCTCCAGCGTCAGGTCGGCCAGGGCCTTCTGGTTGAAGGGGCCCACGCGCACGCGGAACACCGTGCGGCCGTTCTGCTCGCGCTCGCTGATCGCGGCATCGATGCCCAGCATGGCGAGCTTGGCGCGCTGGGCCTCGGCGTCTTCCGGCGTGCGGAAGGCACCGGCCTGCACGAAGTAGGTGAACGGGTCGGCCCCAGGGGCGGCGGCGGCCGTGGTGGCCGGCGCGGTGGGCGCTGGCGCGGCGGCCCCGGGCTGGCCCAGGCGCGACTGCACCAGGTCGCCCAGCGGGTCGGCGGCCGGGCGGGTGGCCGCGCCGGTGGCGGGCGCGGCCGGCGCCGGCAGGGGCTGGCCATCGGCCGGGGGCACCACGATGGCGCCCGGCGCCTGCGCGGCCGGCACGGCGGGCGCGGGGGTGGCCGGCACGGGGGCGCCACCCAGGCTGCGGTTCGGGTTCCAGCCCTTGTTGCGCTCGGCCTCGAGCGCGTCCTGATCGGGGTTGCGCGAGACGTTGCGGTCCACGAACGGGATCGGCACGCGCGTCACGTACACCGCCACGGCCAGCGCGGCGCCCAGGCCCACGAGCAGGCCGATGACGAAACCCATGAGGGTGCCGCCGAAGCTGCTTCGGTTGGTGGAGGATTTCTTTTTCATCGCTTGTTTCACCATCACATCTTCTGCGGGGCACTGACGCCCAGCACGGCCAGGCCATTGTGCAACACCTGCGCGGTGGCCTTCACCAGCGCCAGGCGGGCTTTTTTCACCGCCTCATCATCGACCAGGATGCGCTCGGCGTCGTAGTAACTGTGGTAACTGGCCGCAAGCTCGCGCAGGTAGAAGGTGACGTCGTGCGGCGCGAAGTCGCGCGCGGCGTCGCTCAGCATCGCCGGGTACTTGGCCAGCAGCAGCATCAGGGCCTGGGCCGGCGCGCTGTCGAGCGCGGACAGGTCGGCGTCGGCCAGCGAGGCGGCATCGCCGCCCCACGAGGCCAGCACCGAGCAGATGCGCGCGTGCGCGTACTGCACGTAGTACACCGGGTTGTCGTTGTTCTTCTGCACCGCGAGGTCGACGTCGAAGGTGTACTCGGTGTCGGGCTTGCGGCTGAGCAGGAAGAAGCGCACCGCGTCCTTGCTGGTCCATTCGATCAGGTCGCGCAGCGTGACGTAGCTGCCCGCGCGCTTGCTGATCTTGACCTCTTCGCCGCCGCGCACCACCCGCACCATGGTGTGCAGCACGTAGTCGGGGTAGCCCTGGGGAATGCCCACGCCCGCGGCCTGCAGGCCGGCGCGCACGCGCGCGATGGTGCCGTGGTGGTCCGTGCCCTGGATGTTGATGACCTTGCTGAAGCCGCGCTCCCATTTGGCGATGTGGTACGCCACGTCGGGCACGAAGTAGGTGAACGAGCCGTCGGACTTGCGCATCACGCGGTCCTTGTCGTCGCCGTACTCGGTCGACTTGAGCCAGAGCGCGCCGTCCTGCTCGTAGGTCTTGCCGGCGTCGATCAGCCTCTGCACCGTGGCCGCCACGCGCCCGCTGGTGTACAGACTGGACTCCAGGTAGTAGTGGTCGAACTTCACCGCGAAGGCCTGCAGGTCCAGGTCCTGCTCGTGGCGCAGGTAGGCCACGGCGAACTGGCGGATGCCATCGAGGTCGTTCACGTCGCCGCTGGCGGTGAACTCGCGGTCGTCGGCCTTCACGGTCTCTTTCGCGAGGAAGTCGTTGGCGATGTCCTGGATGTAGTCGCCGTTGTAGGCCGCCTCGGGCCAGCCCGCATCGCCTGGCTTGACGCCCTGGGCGCGCAGCTGCGTGGAGGTGGCCAGGGTGCCGATCTGCACGCCCGCGTCGTTGTAATAGAACTCGCGGTGCACGCTCCAGCCCTGGGTGCCGTAGAGGTTGCAGATCGCGTCGCCCAGCGCGGCCTGGCGGCCGTGGCCCACGTGCAGCGGGCCGGTGGGGTTGGCCGAGACGAACTCCACCATCAGGCGCTGGCCGTTGGAAGGCTGCACGCCGAACGCGTCACCGCCCTGCAGCACCTCGCGCACGATCTGCTGCTTGGCCTCGGGCTTGAGGCGGATGTTGAGGAAACCCGGGCCGGCCAGGTCGATCTCCGACACCCAGCGCTGGTACACCGGCTGCGCCAGCAGCAGGGCGCGCAGGTTCTCGCCGAGCTGGCGCGGGTTGAGCTTGAGCGGTTTGGCCAGCTGCATGGCCGCGGTGCTGGCGAAGTCGCCATGGGCCGCCACCTTGGGCGATTCGAACGCCGCCTTGGCGCCGGCACCGGGCGAGAGGCTTTCCAGCGCGGCGGCGAGGCCGTCCAACAGTTCCTGTTTGATCTTGAGCATAGGGGCGGAATTTTACGGGGGCCGCCTTTCTCGGCGGGATCGGCGCCCTGGCGGCGCCCTGTCGGGGTCACACCGCCTCAGCGCGCGCTGATGCCGAAGCGCTCGCCGGTGAGGCCTTCGAGGTCGATCTCGGGTGTGCGCCCGGCCACCAGGCTGGCCACGATGCGGCTGGTGCCGCAGGCCTGGGTCCAGCCGTTGGAGCCATGTCCGCTGTTGAGGAACAGGCCGCGCCAGCGCGTGGGCCCCAGGATGGGCGGGCCATCGGGCGTCATGGGGCGCAGGCCGGCCCAGAAATCCACCCGCTGTTCGTCCATGCCGCGCGGGATGAACTCGCGCACCACGCGCAGCAGCATCTCGCGCTGGGCCGGGTCGGCGCTCAGGCCATAGCCGCCCAGCTCGGCCATGCCCGCCGCGCGGATGCGCCCGCCCAGGCGCGAGATCATGACCTTGTTGTGCTCGTCCATCAGCGCGGGACGGATGTCGGGCGCGTCCGCCAGGAGCGGCACGGTGATCGAATAACCCTTGAGCGGGTAGACCGGCAGGTTCAGCCCCAGCGGGCGCAGCAGGAAGGGGGCCTGGTTGCCCAGGGCCACCACGCAGGCGTCGGCCGTCAGCCGCCCGGCCGAGCTGCGCACGCCGGTGACGCGGTCCCCTTCGGTCTCCAGCGCCTCGACCGTGGTGTTGAAGCGCAGCGCCACGCCCTGGTCGCGCAGCAGCTGCGCCAGCGACTGGGCGAACCGGTGGCTGTCGCCCGAGGCGTCGGCGGACAGCTGCAGCGCGCCGGCGATGCGGGCGCTGCGCTGCGCCAGCGCGGGTTCGCAGGCGTCGAGCTCGTGCGGCTCCAGCCAGCGCCAGGGCACGCCGAAGCTGTCCAGCGCCCGCGCGGCCAGCCGCCCGAGTTCGGCCTCCTGCGGTGTGCGGAACAGCCACAGGGTGCCGTCGGCGTGGAAGTCGAAGTCGTGCAGGCCCGCCTCGTCGGCCAGGCTGCGCAGGCAGGCCAGGCTGTAGTGCGCCACGCGCTGCATGCGCAGCTTGTTGCGGCGGAAGCTCTCCGGGTTGCATTCGGCCACCCAGCGGGCGATCCAGCGCCACTGGTGCAGGCTGGCCTGCGGCCGGAAGCGGATGGGGGCGTCCGCCTGCAGCAGCATGCGCATCACCTTGGACACCATGCCGGGCGCCGCCCAGGGGCCGGCGAAGCTGGGGCACAGGCCGCCGGCATTGCCGAAGCTGGTCTCGCCGGCCGCGCCGGCGTTGCGCTCGACCACGGTCACTTCGTGGCCATCGCGCCAGAGGTAGTAGGCCGTGGCCATGCCGACCACGCCCGCGCCCAGCACCAGGACTCTCATCGTCGGATCGGCCCGCTCGCGCGCCCACCGGCTCCGCGGCCCGGGGCCGCGCAAGACCAGGTGGTCACTCGATCTTGATGCCCGCCTTCTCGATGATGGCCTGGTACTTGGCCGTCTCGCTGATGATGTACTTGTTGAAGTCGGCCGAGTTGCGGAAGGTGGCGTCGAAGCCCAGGCCGTTGAGCTTGGTCTTGAACGCGGCCGACTTCGTGGAGCGCTCGGTGGCGGACTCCAGCGCCTTCAACACGGGTGCGGGCAGCTTGGCCGGCGCCCACAGGCCGTACCAGGAATAGAACTCGAAGTCGCGCAGGCCGGCTTCGCGCATGGTGGGCACATCCGGCAGCAGCGGGCTGCGCACGCGGCCGGTCTGGGCCAGGGCGCGCAAGCGACCACTCTGCACATGGGGCAGCGAGGACAGGAAGGGGTCCATCATGGCGTGCACCTGGCCGCCGATCAGGTCCTGCAGCGCCGGCGCGGCGCCCTTGTACAGCGCGATCGGGATGCCCTTGTCGGCCAGGCCGACGTCGGACACGAACTGCGCCATGCCCAGGTGGCCCGCCGAGCCATAACCGCTGGTGACGAAGCTGTACTTGTTGGGGTTGGCCTTGACCACGTTGACCAGGTCGATCACCGTGTTCGCCGGCACCTGCGGGTTGACGCTGAAGATCAGCGCGCCTTCGGCCACCATGCCGATCGGGGTGAAGTCTTTGATCGCGTCGAACTTGACCTGGCTCTTGTAGAGCAGGGGCGCCGCGGCGTGGATGGAGGCGTTGAAGTACAGCGTGTAGCCGTCGGCCTCGGCACGCGCCACCGATGCGGCGCCGATCAGGCCCGAGGCCCCCGGGCGGTTCTCCACCACCACGCTTTGTTTCAGATCCTCGGCCAGGCGCTCGGCCAGGGTGCGGGCCACGCCGTCCACCGCGCCACCGGCCGCGTGCGGCACGACGATGACGATGGGCTTGGCGGTGGGGTACGGCGCCTGGGCCAGGGCCAGGGGCGCGTGCAGCGCACCAGCGGCGGCCAGGCTGGCCAGGGCGACGCCATAACGGGTGAAAGCGCGGCGATGGATCGATTTCATGGAGACCTCGGATGGTTGGCGATGGGACGGTGGTGGGGACGCTGTCTCCGGTGACGCCGGTCGGGTGCCGGCTTGCAAAACGGATGTCAGAAGGTGCCTGGGTAGGCGCCTCCGTCGATCAAGAGGTTCTGACCGGTGATGTAGCCCGCGCGCGCCGAGCAGATGAAGCCGCACAGCGCCCCGAGCTCATGGGCCTCGCCATAGCGGCCGGCCGGGTTCTGCGTGCCGCGTTCGTGCCAGAGCTGGTCGAAGGTCTTGCCCGTGGTGTCGAGCATGCCCAGGATGTGGTGGCGCTGCGCGTCGGTGGCGAACACACCGGGCAGCAGGTTGTTGATGGTCACGTTGTGGCGCACGGTCTGGCGCGCCAGACCGGCCACGAAACCCACCAGGCCCGAGCGAGCGCCGTTGGACAGGCCCAGCTCCAGCTGCGGCGTCTTGACGCTGCGCGAGACGATGTTGACGATGCGGCCGAAGCGCCGCTCGATCATGCCGTCCACGGTGCGGCGCATCATTTCGATCGGGCCGACCATCATCGAGTCCACCGCGCGGTGCCAGTCGGCCGGCGTCCACTCGCGGAAATCGCCGGGCGGCATGCCGTCGGCGTTGTTGATCAGGATGTCGGGCGCCGGGCAGGCGGCCAAGGCCGCGTCGCGCCCGGCATCGGTGGTGATGTCGGCCGACACCCAGCGCACCGGGGTGCCCGTTTCGGCCGCGATCTCCGCCGCCGCCTGTTCCAGCGTGGCCGGCGTGCGGGCGGCGATCACCACCTCGACGCCCTCGGCCGACAGCTCGCGCGCGCAGGCGCGGCCCATGCCCTTGCTGCCGCCAAACACGAGCGCCTTGCGCCCTGCGATGCCCAGGTCCATGTCAGACCGCCTTCAGCTCGGGCGAGCTCCAGCCGTACTTCTTGTCCAGCTCCAGCTCCTTGACGATGCGCAGGCCCTTGAGCAGCGCTTCGCCCTCCAGGTTCTTGAGCGGCTTGCGCAGGATGCCGGAGGGCAGGCCGACGGCCTTCATCAAGGACTTGATGGCCACCGGGTTGATGGCGGAGTAGGAGTAATGCAGCATGGGCAGCAGGCCGAGGTAGGCGTCGCGGAAGCTGACCGACACGTCCGGCGTGGTCCAGGGCTTGGAAATGGTGACCAGCTCGGCGGGAGCGATGTTGCCGGTCATGTTCGCGGTGCCGTGGCCGCCCAGGCTCATGGTCGGCACGACCAGGCCCAGGTTGGGCGAGTCGCAGCACATCACCGACACGTCCGGGCGTGCCTTGAGCACCTGCGCGACCTGGCCCACGCGGGTGGTCGACTCCTTGTGCACCACGTAGTTGGGGTGCTTGAAGATGCGCAGCAGGTTGTCCCAGTGCAGGTCGGTCTTGACGCGCGGCGGGTTGTTGTAGAGGCCCAGCGGCAGGTCGGTGGCGTCGGCCACTTCCAGGAAATAGTCTTCCAGATCGGCCTCGGGGCCGCAGATGTAGGCCGGTGCGGCCAGGATCGCACCGTCGGCGCCGTTGGCACGGGCGAACTTCAGGTAGTCGATGGTGGTCTGGGTGTTGTTGCCAGTGCAACCGTAGAAGAACTTCATCTTCCCGGTCTTGAAGCGCGCGGTCTCGGCGATGATGGTTTCGCGCTCCTTCTGCGAGAGCATGGAGACTTCGCCGGTCGATCCCATGATGAGCACCGCGCTGGTGCCGTGGTCTTCCTGGAATTTCAGCAGGCTGCGAAAGGCGCCGAAGTCGGGGCTGCCGTCCTGGTTGAACGGCGTGATCAGGGCGACGAAGGAGCCCTCAATTTTCATCTTGCTCATGGAGAGATACCTGGGATGGGGTGGAACAGAAAAAAGGCGAACCAGTATGTCCCAAGGGGAACGATGGTAGTCGCCGAAAGGTCATTTGAAGCCGATCGTTTAGACAGATTGGAAAGAAGCTTATGTCAGGCCGCGCGCAGGCGCCGCGACATGGCCACCAGGGCCTGATCGAGGTCCGCGATCAGGTCCCGCGGGTCTTCCAGGCCCACGTGCAGGCGCAGGGCCTGGCCGCGCCAGGGCCAGCGCGCGGCGGTGTGGTCGCCGCCTGGCGTGAAGGGGATGACCAGGCTTTCGAAGCCGCCCCAGGACACACCCAGGCCGAACAGCTGCAGCGCGTCGACGAAGCCGTGCATGTCCTGCACCGAGGTGGTCTTGAGCACCACCGAGAACAGCCCGCAGGCGCCCAGGAAATCGCGTTGCCACAGGGCGTGGCCCGGGTGGCTGGGCAGGGCCGGGTGCAGCACGGCCTCGATGGCGTCGTGGCCTTCCAGCCAGCGCGCCACCTCCAGGCCGGCGCTGTGGTGCTGGCGCAGGCGCACGCCCAGCGTGCGCAGGCCGCGCAGCGCCAGGTAGGCATCGTCGGGGCTGGTGGTCTGGCCCAGGTCCTGGGCCGCCTGCTTGATCAACGGCCAGGTCTGCGCGGTGCAGGTGGCGATGCCCAGCATCGCATCCGAGTGGCCGACGATGTACTTGGTGGCGGCCTGGATGGACACGTCCACGCCGTGCTCGAAGGGTTTGTAGAACAGCGGCGTGCCCCAGGTGTTGTCCATCACCACATGGGCGCCCTGGCGGTGCGCGACCTCCGCAATGGCCGGGATGTCCTGGATCTCGAAGGTCTCCGAGCCCGGCGATTCCACGTACACGACGCGGGTGTTGGGCCGCATCAGCGCGGCGATGCCGGCGCCGATGCGCGGGTCGTACAGCGTCGTCTCGACACCGAAGCGGGCCATCACGCGCGAGAGAAAACCGCGCGTGGGGCCGTAGGCGCTGTCGGTCACCAGGATGTGGTCACCCTGGCGCAGCAGGCCGGTGAGCACGGTGGTGATGGCCGCCAGCCCCGAGGGAAACAGCTGGGCACGGTGACCGCCTTCGAGCTGCGCGATGGCGTCTTCCAGCGCGTGCGTGGTGGGGGTGCCGAAACGGCCGTAGGTGGTAGCACCCGGCACGTCGGCGGCGCGATCGGCCTTGCGCTGCTCCCATTCGGCCATGCTGGACGAGAGGATCGTCGAGCCGCGAAAGATGGGCGTATTGACCAGGCCGCCAAAGCGCTGGGGGTCTCGGCCGAGGGAGGCCAGGCGGGTGCTTTCTTGCATGTGAGGGAACTCCTTGAGCGGCCAGTCTAGGAGCGGGGGCGGGGACGTTTTTTTCCAAATGGGCGCTCAATCCGCCTTGCAAGTGAAAAAAATTTACCATTGCCGACCCGACACTCGGAAGCACCCATGGACAAGAAAGACCGAGCCATCCTCGCCCTGCTGCAAACCGATGCGCGGCTGCCCGTCAGCGAGATCGCCGAGCGCGTGAGCCTGTCGACCACCGCCTGCTGGAAGCGCGTGCAGCGCCTGCACGAACAGGGCTACATCCGCCAGCAGGTGTGCCTTCTCGACAGCGCCAAGCTCGGCCTGGGCGTGACGGTGTTCGTGTCCATCAAGACCAGCCACCACGATCTGCAGTGGCTGCGCCGCTTCGCCCTGGGCGTGCGCGACCTGCCCGAGGTGGTCGAGTTCTACCGCATGAGCGGCGACACCGACTACCTGCTCAAGGTGGTGGTGCCCGACATCGCGGGCTTCGACGTCGTCTACAAGAAACTGATCCAGATCGTGGAGCTGTTCGACGTCAGCTCCAGCTTCGCGATGGAAGAGATCAAGTACACCACCGCGCTGCCGCTCAACTACGCCGTCTGACCCCCCGTGCCAGACGCGGCCTCCATTTCCGACCATGCAACACCCGCGCCAGCACTTTCCTTCCCTGTCCCATTGGGGCGCCTTCACCGCCGTGGTCGAGAACGGCCGCGTGGTCGACTGCCTGCCCTTCGCGCGCGACCCGGTCCCCTCGCCCATCCTGCGCTCCATGCCGGGCATGGTGCATTCGCCGCTGCGCATCGCGCGCCCGGCGGTGCGCGAGGGCTGGCTGCGCCAGCGTGAGGGCAGCGACCGCGCCGCGCGCGGCCACGACCGCTTCGTCGAGGTCGACTGGGACACGGCGCTGGACCTGGTGGCCGGCGAGCTGGCCCGGGTGCGCGGGCAACACGGCCACGACGCCGTCTTCGGCGGCTCCTACGGCTGGTCGTCGGCCGGTGGCCTGCACCACGCGCGCACGCTCACCCAGCGCTTTCTGCACAGCGGCGGCGGCTGCGTCGGACAGGCCGGCAATTACAGCTGGGGTGCGGCCCAGTTCCTGCTGCCGCACGTGATCGGCACCTACGCCCCCGTGACCGGCCGCGTGACCGACTGGCGCAGCGTGCTGGCCCACACCCGGCTGTTCATCGCCTTCGGCGGCCTGCCGCTGCGCAACACCCAGGTCACCTCCGGCGGCGCGGGCGAACACAGCAGCGCGGCCTGGATCGCCCGGGCCGCCCAGTCCGGCATCGAGTTCGTGGTCGTCAGCCCGACGCGCGCCGACGTCCCCGAGGGCCTGAACGCGCGCTGGATCCCGATCCGGCCCAACACCGACACCGCGCTGATGCTGGGCATGGCCCACACCCTGCTGGCCGAGGACCTGCACGACACCGGCTTCCTGCGCACCCATTGCAACGGCTTCGACGCCTGGGCCCGCTACCTGCGCGGCACGGACGACGGGCAACCCAAGGACGCGGCCTGACCCAGCCACCACCACAGGCCGGCGGCGATCAGCAGCGCGGCCAGCACCGCCCCCGCCACGGCGGCGCGGGAGACGCCGCGACGGCGCACGGGTCTGGCCTTGCGGCTGGGGGGCGGCACGATCTGGCTGTTGAGGCCGGGCACGTGGCCGCGCTCGCGCTCCGCTTCGGCGCGTTGAAGGGCATCGAGGATGTAGGACATCGTGGAATGGCCCTCAGGAGCCGGGGCGCGAGAGCCGGGGCTCGTCCACGCCGCTGGCCAGGTTGACCTGCATGAAGGTGATGGGGCCGGCCAGCCCGGCGGCGTCGATGCCGTTGGCGCGCTGGAAGGCCTGGATGCGGGCGGAGAGCTGGTGGGCCGAAGGCGGCACCTTGCCCGCCGTCTGCAGGCCGGCGATGCGCTCACCCAGCCAGTCAGCGGCCGGGCCGGTGCGGCCGTCCACCAGGCGGGTGGTCTGGCCCGGCGGCGTGCGCCACAGGGTGGCGAAGTCGCCGCGCCAGCTCTCGGCCAGGGCGCTGAGCGGCATGCGCCAGCGCTGGTCGCCCGCCTGCAGCGTGGCGGTGTCGTTGGTGAGCGCGGTCACCAGCGCCAGGCCCGACCCTTGGCCTGCCTGGCGCAGGGTGATGATGCCGGGCCGGTCGAGCTGGCGCAGGCCGTTGAGGGTCATGCGGTCGGTGCGGTAGCACTGCAACTGGGCTTGTTGTGCGGCGGTGCAGGGCTCGCCCGAGGCCAGTGGCTGTCCCCAGAGCGGGCCCAGTTCGCGCCAGGCCTCGGTTTCGTTCTTGAGCAGGGCCGACGCCTCGGGTGGGCCGGGCAAGGGGG
>NZ_JBYTAE010000121.1:0-11410 GCF_058787875.1 Hydrogenophaga sp. FW305-3-2-15-A-LB1
TGCCCCAACGACCCCATGCCCCAGGAAACCGAACTCAAGCTCGAACTGCACCCCGAGGACCTGCCGCGCCTGCTCGCGCACCCGCTGCTGAGCGGGCAGGCACCGCGCCGCGAGCGCCTGTTCAACACCTATTTCGACACCTCCACGCTCACCCTGCGCGCGCAGCGCCTGGCGGTGCGCGAGCGCCGCGTGGGCCGCCGCACCCTGCTCACGGTGAAGACGGCGGGCACCTCGGTGGGGGGCCTGTCGCGCCGCGGCGAGTGGGAGGCCGCTTGCCGCCCGGGCCGCTTCGACTTCGCGGCCCTGGTCGACGACGAGGCGCTGGCGCAGCAACTGCTGTGTGTGGCGTGGCAGCTGGTGCCGGTGTTCCGTACCGACTTCACGCGCCGCAGCTGGACCTTGTCGCACGGCGGCGCGGTGGTGGAGGTGGCGCTGGACCAGGGCGCCATCACCACCGGCAACGCCGAGGGCAACCACCGCCAGGCGATTCTGGAGCTGGAGCTGGAGTTGCTCGGCGGCCCGGTCGATGCCTTGCTGGACCTGGCGCACACGCTGGCCCTGGGCCCGAGCGGGCAGGCCGCCCAGGGGCTGCGCCTGCTGCCGGCCCAGCGCAGCAAGGCCGAGCGGGGCTATGCCCTCTTCACCGGCGAACGCCTGCGGCCCAGCAAGGCCGAGCCGCTCGCGCTGGACGCGCAGATGGCGCCGGTGCAGGCTTTCCAGGCCGCCGCGCTGAGCTGCCTGAGCCACCTGCAGGCCAACGAGGCCGGCGTGCGGCCGCCCGGGCCGGATGGCGCCGTGCCCGACCCCGAGTTCGTGCACCAGGCGCGGGTGGCCCTGCGGCGGCTGCGCACCGGCCTGCGCCTGTTCCGGGCCCACCTGCCACGCCGTTTCGTCGCGCACTGGGCGGCCGAGTGGAAAACCCTCGCGGGCCAGCTCGGCGACGCGCGCAACTGGGATGTGTTCGCCACCGAACGCCTGCCCGCGTGGCAACCCGAGGCTGTGCCGGGCGCAGCGATGGCGCCCGCCGAGCAGGCTTTGCTTGATTGGGTGCGGGACCAGCGCCAGGCGGCCCACCGGCGCGCGGCCGATGCCCTGGGTGGATGTGAGCACGCGCTTCGAATGCTGGCATTCACCCGGGCCGTGCTGGCTTTGCAGGCCCGCGGCGAAGCTCCGCAGAGCCTGCCCGACTGGGCGCGCGACACGCTGCGCGAGCGCCACATGGCGTTGCAAGCCGAAGCGCGCCGCGCGCGCCGGCTCGGACCGGAGGGGCGACACGAACTGCGCATCGTCTTGAAGAAGCTGCGGTACGCGCAGGAATTCCTGGCCAGCGTGTTGCCGCCCAGGCGGCTGGAGCGCAGCACCGAGGCCCTGGCCGATGCGCAGGAGCTGTTGGGGCAGCTCAACGACCTGAGCACCGCGCAGGCCTTGCTGGCCACCGTGCCCGAAGGCCTGGCCACGCCCTGGGTCGAGCGCTGGCAGGAGGCGCTGCGGGACCAGCTGGCATCGGGCCTGCAGGCCCTGCCGGCCATGGAGCGCGCGCTGGCGCGCACACCCACGCCCTGGGGTTGAGCCAGGGCTTCAGACCAGGGCGCTGGGGCGCGTGGCCACGCGGTCGCGCCAGGCCTGCAGCGCGTGGAAGCCTTCGTCGGCGGGTTTGAAGCGCATCAGCCGCGCGAACTCGACGGTGCAGAAGGCGGTGATGTCGGCGATGGTGAAGCGGTTGCCGGCCACCCAGGGCTGGCGCTGCAGCTCGGCGTCGAGCCAGGCGGCGGTCTCGCGGGCCTTGGCCACCTGCGAGTGGCCGAAATCGGGAAACTGCGGCTGCTCCAGCGGCGCCAGGCCCGGGTGCGTGTGGCGGATGGCGTTGGCCATGGGCAGCATGAAGTACCACTCCACGCGCCGGTCGGCCATCTCGATGAAGGCACGTTCCTCGGCGTTCTGCCCCATCAGGTTGGGCGTGGGGTAGCGGCCTTCCATCCAGGTGCAGATCGCGCGCGTCTCGGTGAGCACGCGCCCGTCGTCGAACTCCAGCGCGGGCACGCGCGCCAGCGGGCTCTTGGCGCGGTAGCCGCTGGTCTTGTGTTCCTGGGCGTTGAGGTCGATGTTGACCAGCTCCAGCCCGTTGATGTTCTTCTCGACCAGGAACATCAGCACCCGGCGCGGGTTGGGGGCGCGCGGCGACACGTACAGCTTCATGCGCCACCCCCGCCCGCCTTCAGGCTCTGGCCGGTTTCCATCAGGCGCCGGGCGTCCTCGGCGAAGCGCTGCGCGCCCTGTTCCCCGTCGCGCTCCAGGTCCATGGTCGAGGCCGGCCGCTGAATGCCGCGCTGCACCGCCGGGCGCGCGCGGATCGCGTCGCGCCAGCGCTTGAGGTGGGGCAGGTCGCCGATGTCCACCCCGGACCAGCGGTGGGTGCGCACCCAGGCCCAGTTGGCGATGTCGGCGATGGAGTAGTCGCCCGCGAGGTATTCGTGCTGCGCCAGGTGGCCGTCGAGCACGCGGAACAGGCGCTTGCATTCGCCCTGGTAGCGGTCGATCGCGGCCGGGATCTTCTCGGGAAAGTAGCGGAAGAACACATTGGCCTGGCCCATCATGGGTCCGATGCCGCCCATCTGGAACATCAGCCACTGCATCACGAGCGAGCGCCCCTTCATGTCCGACGGCATGAGCCGGCCGGTTTTTTCGGCCAGGTAGATCAGGCAGGCGCCGGACTCGAACACCGCGAAACCGCCGGCCTCGTGGTCCACGAGGGCCGGGATGCGGCCATTGGGGTTGATCTTCAGGTAGTCGGGCTGCCGCTGTTCGCCTTCGCTCAGCTTGAGCACCTTCAGCGTGTAGGGCAGGCCCAGCTCTTCGAGCGCGATGGACACCTTGTGCCCGTTGGGCGTGGCGGCGGTATAGAGGTCGATCATGCAGAGGCCCGCTGAAGAAGTCGGGCCATCTTAGGGGCACTTCACCGGAGGGCGGTGTCAGGTCGGGAACACCGCGGAACCGGCTTTGCCGGGCCGCAGGTGTTGCCCCTGAGGGTGACGCGCCGCAGGCGCGGCGCGGGGGGAGCCCTCTAGAGCATAAAGCCCAGGTTGGTGGGGTAGTCGACGCTGTTGAAGTTGCCCAGGTTGGGCAGGATGCCGTTCATCTCGGCGCCCTGCACGCCGAACCAGGTGGCCAGGGTGCCGGCGTACTGGTCCACCGAGGTGCTGGGCAGCAGCCGGCCCTGGCCCACGTGCCACTGGTCGTTGGCGTCGGTGGTGGAGTTGCCCACGCTCACCGGTGGCGCCTTGCCGTAGAAGGCCTTGCCGCGCACCGCGCCGCCGACCAGGAAGTGGTGGCTGCCCCAGCCGTGGTCGGAGCCGTCGCCGTTGTAGCTGAGCGTGCGGCCGAAGTCGGATGCGGTGAAGGTGGTGACCTTGTCGGCCACGTTGAGCGCCGCCGTGGCGTTGTAGAAGGCGGTGAGCGCCGAGCTCACGCGGTCCATCAGCGTGGCCTGGCCGCCGATGAGGTTGTCGTGCAGGTCGAAGCCGCCGATGGAGACGAAGAACACCTGGCGCTGGTTGCCCAGCTGGGTGCGCGCGGCGATCAGGCGCGCCACCATCCTGAGCTGGTCGGCCAGGCCGTTGGCGGTGGGGAAGGCGTTGAACGGTGCGTCGGTGGCCGGGAAGGCGGCCAGCGCCGAGGTGAGCGCGCTTTCGGCGCCCACGGCGCGCGCGGTGACGAGGTTGTATTCGTTCTCCAGCACGTGGGTGCGGGTCTGCAGCGCCAGCGAGGTGATGGCCGCGCGCACCGCGGCCGAGTTGTAGACGTTGTTGTTGACCGCGCTGATCTTCACCGCGCCGTTGGTGCTGACCTGGTACGACAGCGCCTGGTCGCCGGAGAGGAACACCGTGTTGCCGGTGACCGAGACGCAGGTGAGCACGCGGTTGGTGTTGGCCGAGAGCGCGAGGTCGCCGATGTGGCCGCCCCAGCCGGTGGTGGCGCCTTCGGGCTGCGACGATTGCCAGACCGACTGCTGGTCGTTGTGCGAGAACAGCTTGGGCGGCAGCGGGTAGGCCACGCGGTTGCTGCCGTGGTACTGCTGGCGCGTGACCGGCGCCACCAGCGGGCCGACGTTGAGCTGCACCGCCGCCACGCCGCTGTTGAACAGGCCGGCCAAGCCGGTCATGGCCGGGTGCAAGGCGTACTGCTTGCCACCGGGCAGGGCCACGGTGGGGTTGAGCACGGTGGGCGTGAGCGCGGCCTGCGCCAGGGCGATGCCGCCGGCCGTGCGGTTCGCGCCGCCGCCGCGGATGGCGCTGTACTGGTCGTAGCTGGCGGTGTCGTAGTTGACGACGGTGTTGGCATAGTCGTTGCCGCCGTTGAGGAACACGCAGACCAGGGCCTTGTAGTCGGTGGCGTTGAACGCCGCCGCGTCGGCCATGGCCGCGAGGTTGAGCGCGGTGGGCAGGGCCGCGCCGGTGAAGGCCAGCTGGCCGGCGCGGCGCAGGAAGGCGCGGCGGGTGTGCAGATCGGGCTGGATGAAGTGCATGTCGGGCCCCTTATTTCTGGATCAGGTATTCGGGACAGGCCATGACCATCAGGATGGCGGCCCAGATGCGACGGCGCTTGACGGTGTCGCTGCTGGCCGTGGTCACCGACGTGGCATTGAGCGCCGAGACCATGGTGGCGCGCGAGGCGCTGGAGACCTGGTCCGCCGCGAGCACCAGGCAGACGTGGTTCACCAGCGCCGTGGCATCGGCCACCAGCGCGAGCTCGCGGCTGTAGTTGGCCTGCACGTCGTAGGCGTAGTTGGTCCAGGCGGCCTGCGGCGCGCCGGGTTCGGGGCAGTTGATGCCGCGTTCGATCACGCCCTGCATGAAGTTCAGGTAACCGCCCACGGTGGATTCGTTGACCAGCTGGAACTCGGGCGCGGTGGCGCCCGAGGCCGATAGCGCGGTGCCCGGTGGCACATAGCCCGGCCGGAAGAAGTTGAACACCGAGGGCGAGCGCAGCGGGCTCTGGCCGAGCTGGGTGGCCGTGTTGTTCAGCTCGAAGATCTTCCAGCTGCCGGCCGCCGAGGTGACGCCGAAGGTGCGCGCCCACTGGATGAAGCGCAGCATGGGTTCGCGCAGCTTGCCGAAGGTGGTGCTTTGCAGCGAGGCCGGACCGCGCGCCTCGTCGTCGAGCAGGATCGCCACCCACACCGCCTTGAGGTCGCCACGCACGCCCGCACCGTTGTCGTTGAAGCGCGATGCGACGCGCGCCACGTAGGCCGGGCTGGGGTGGCTGGTCACCAGGCGCTGGATCATCTGGCGCGCGAAGAAGGGGCCGGCATTCGGGTGGTTGAACAGGGTGTCCAGCGCCATCCGCAGGGCGGTGGGTCCCGGTGTGTTGGCCGGCACCGTGGTGCCCAGGAAGCGGGCTTCCAGGTTGGAGTGCCGGTTGGCGTTGAACGACATGCGCTTGCCCGCGAAGGCCTTCGACTCGATGGTGTAGTTGTCCACCGGATGGCGCACGCCGTCGGAGGTGTCGAAGTTGTAGCCGGTGAACACGCGCGCCAGGCCGGTCACGTCGGCCTGGGTGTAGCTCTCCAGCGGCACGCCGCCGCTGGTCTTGGGCGTGCCGTCGAGGTTGAGTTCGACCACGCCGATGGTGAAGAGCTGCATCACCTCGCGCGCGTAGTTCTCGTCGGGCACGCGGCCGGTGCTGGCGTTCTCTTTCTGGTTGCCCTTGGTGTTGAGGAAGTAGCCCATCGCCGGGTGCAGCGTGACGTCTTCCAGCAGCTCGCGGTAGTTGCCGAAGGCGTTGCGCGCCAGCGTGTCCCACCAGCTCGCGTAGGCGTGCGAGCGCCAGGTGAACTCGGCCGAGGCGAGCGAGGCCACGAAGAATTCCGAGAGCGCCAGCGCGGCGCGCTTGCGCATCATGTCCGGCCCGCTCAGGAGCTGGTTCCAGATCATGAAGTCGGCCGGGTAGTAGGTGAAGAAGTAGTTGTTGGCGTCCACCGCGCCATAGCCCCGGGCCTCCAGCCAGTTCCAGCCGGTGATGCCCTGGTAGCGCGCGAACTGGTTGGACAGCCATTGCGCGCAGCCCATGCCACGCAGCTCGGCCATCTCCGCCGGTGTGGAGGAAAACTGCGCCTGCTGAAGGAAGCGCGCGGCCTCGGCGTCGTTCGTGGGGTTGATGTGGCTGTAGCCAGCGATGGGAAAGTCGATCACGCCCACTGCCGGTGCCGCGTCGGCGGTGCCGCCACCACCACCACCGCCGCCACAAGCCGCGAGCAGCGCGGCCGCCGCCAGCGGCGTGAGCGCGTGCCGGGATGCTGGCGTGGGGTTCTCCGGCGAAGACCCTGGTTCGTGGTGTGCGTCGGCCGCGCTCGCATCGGCCGCTTGTTCAGGCGCTTCTTCGATGTCCATCATGACGATCCCTCCTCGGTTCGACGAGCGCGAGTGTAGGGAGGCGTCTTCAGCGGAAAAGGCCGAATTTCAAGTCGTTACAAGTGGGTGTGGCGCGTTCGCGGCACCCGCCCGACGGCGCTACCGCCGGGGTTTGCCCGGCGGCCATCCGTCGAAATTCAGGTGCGCGCGGTGCGCAGTTCGTCTCGTGTTTTCTGCGCCACCCGGCGCGCCGCGTCCGCGAAGTCCGCACCGGCCGACGCATACAGAATGGCGCGCGACGAGTTCACGATGATGGGACCGGTGGTCTCATCGCCCTGGGTGCGCAGGCCAGCCTTCACGGTGGCCACGGCATCGCCGCCCTGCGCGCCCACGCCGGGAATCAGCAACGGGAGGGTGGGCGCGATCTCGCGCACGCGCTCGATCTCGGCGGGGTAGGTGGCGCCCACCACGAGGCCGAGCTGGCCGTTGAGGTTCCATGGTCCTTGCGCGAGGCGCGCCACGTGTTCGTACAGGCGCGGTTCGCCGTCGATGGAAGCGAAGCGCTGGTTCTGCAGGTCGTCGCCACCGGGGTTGGAGGTGCGGCAGAGCAGGAACGCGCCCTTGCCGTGGTACTGCAGGTAAGGCTGCACCGAGTCGAAGCCCATGAAGGGCGAGAGCGTGACCGCGTCGGCGCCGTAGCGCTCGAAGGCCTCGATGGCGTACTGCTCGGCGGTGCTGCCGATGTCGCCGCGCTTGGCGTCCAGGATCACCGGCACCTGCGGCGCCACGCGGCGCATGTGCGCCATCAGCCGCTCCAGCTGCTCTTCCGCGCGGTGCGCCGCGAAGTAGGCGATCTGCGGCTTGAAGGCGATCGCCGTGTCGGCCGTGGCCTCGACGATGGCGGCGCAGAAGTCGTAGATGCGGGAGGCGTCGTTCTTCAGGTGCGCGGGGAAACGGGCGGGATCGGGGTCCAGGCCCACGCACAGCAGGGAACGGTTCTGGCGCTCGGCGGTGCGCAGCATGTCGAGAAAGGTCATGGGCCGATTTTAGTTGGCCGCCTGCCGCGAGGTCTTGGCGGTCCCGCGACGGACACCGCCGCCCCGCGCCGCCTAAGATCACGCCCATGCACGCCCTGTCCCGACAACAACTCGTCCTGCTCGTCCTGCTCACCCTCGTCTGGGGCATCAACTGGCCCATCATGAAGTTCGGTGTGACGGGTTTTCCACCCCTGACCTTCCGCACCATCTGCATGTGGATCGGGTTGCCGGTGCTGGGCCTGTTCCTGTGGTGGCGGCGCGTGCCCTTCCGCATCCCGCGCGAGCACTGGCGGGAGCTGGCGGTGCTCACGGTGTTCAACATGCTGTTCTGGCACACGCTGGCGATCCTGGCGATCCAGACGCTGTCGAGCGGGCGCGCCGCGATCCTGGGTTACACCATGCCGGTGTTCTCGGCGCTGGTGGGCAGCTGGTGGTTCGGCCAGCGGCTGGCGGGCCGGGCCTGGGGCGGCGTGGCGGCGGCGGCGCTGGGCGTGCTGCTGCTGCTGTGGCACGAACTCACGCAACTCTCGGGCAAGCCGCTGGGTGTGGTGATGATGCTGGTGGCCGCCGCCACCTGGGCGGTGGGCACGCAGATGATGCGCCGCACGACGATTCCGACGCCCACGCTGACCATCTCGTTCTGGCTCACGGCGCTCACCACGGTGTGGATGACTGTGTTGTCGCTGACCTTCGAGCGCTCGGCCTGGGTCTGGCCCACGCCGGGCATCTGGTGGGCCATCGTCTTCAACGCGCTGGGCGTGTTCGCCTTCGCCCAGGTGGCCTGGCTCTCGCTCGCGCGCGACCTGCCGCCCATCGCCTCCACGCTGTCGGTGATGTTCATCCCCGTGCTGGGCGTCTTCACCGGCGCGTGGTGGCTGGGCGAGGTGCTGCATTGGCAGGACTGGGCCGCCGTCGCGCTGGTGATGGTGGCGATCGCGTCGGTGTTGTGGCCGTCGCGGCGCGGCCCGGCCTAAAGGGCTAGGCGATGCCCACGGCGTCTATCAGCGTGGGGTGGTCCAGCAGCGCCGCTTTTTCGGCGACGATTTCCTTGTGCTTGACCAGCACCACGACCACGTCCGCCGTGAGCGCCTCGGCGAGAGAGGACGCCATGCGCGCGCGGTGGCGCGAGAGCCGATCCGGCAGTTGATCGATGTTGGGCTCGAAGGCCATCAGCTCGACGCCGAGTTCGGCCACCTTCTGCGTGATCTCCAGGGCGGGGCTTTCGCGCAAGTCGTCGATGTCGGGTTTGAAAGCCAGCCCGAGGCAGGCGACCTTGATGTCCGGCATCGTCTTCTGCGGCGCCGAGGCGAGCGCGGACACGATCGCCGACTTGATCTTCTCCAGCACCCATTCGGGCTTGTGGTCGTTGACCTCCCGCGCGCTGCGGATCAGGCGCGCCTCATCCGGCGCCGAATCCACGATGAACCAGGGGTCCACCGCGATGCAATGGCCCCCGACCCCTGCACCGGGCTGAAGGATGTTGACCCGGGGGTGGCGGTTGGCGAGCTTGATCAGTTCCCACACGTCGATGCCCATCTTGTCGCAGATGATGGACAGCTCATTGGCAAAAGCGATGTTCACGTCCCGGAAGCTGTTTTCCGTGAGCTTGCACATTTCAGCCGTGCGCGCGTTGGTGTGGATCAGAGCGCCTTTGACGAAAGTCTGGTACAGGGCGCTGGCCATGTGGGCGGCCTTCTGCGTCATGCCGCCGATCACCCGGTCGTTGGCCACGAGCTCGTGCACCACACGGCCCGGCAGCACGCGTTCCGGGCAGTACGCGATCTGGATGTCCGCCGTTTCGCCTGCGTGCTGGGGAAAGCTCAAGTCAGGCCGCGCACCCGCCAGCCACTCGGCCACCTGCTCGGTCGTCCCCACCGGCGAAGTGGATTCGAGAATCACCAGATTGCCCTTGGCCAGCACCGGCGCGATGGAGAGGGTGGCCGCGCGCACATAGGACAGGTCGGGCTTGTGTCCCTCGGAGAAGGGCGTGGGCACGGCGATCAGAAAGGCATCGGCCGCCTCGGCCCGGGTGGTGGCCCGCAGGTAGCCCTCGTGAACCGCGGCGTGCACCAGCATGTCGAGCTCGGGTTCGACGATGTGGATCTTTCCCTGGTTGATGGTGTGCACGGCATGCTCGGACACGTCGACGCCGATCACTTTTTTCTTGCGGGACGCGAACAGCGTGGCGGTGGGCAGGCCGATGTAGCCCAGGCCGATCATGGAGATGGTTTCAAACATGGGGATCATTCGAGTGGAATCAGAAAGAGAGGGCCTTGAGGCGATCGCGGATGCGCTCGGCGGCGTGCCCGTCGCCATAGGGGTTGTGCGCGCGGGTCATGGTGTCGTAGGCCGCGGGGTCGTCCAGCAGGCGGAAGGCCTCGCGCACGATGGTGCCGCGATCGGTACCAACGAGCTTGACCGTGCCGGCATCGACCGCTTCCGGCCGCTCGGTCGTGTCGCGCATCACCAGCACAGGCTTGCCGAGTGAGGGGGCTTCTTCCTGCACACCCCCCGAGTCGGTGATGAGCAGATGGCACCGGTCCATCAGATAGACGAAAGGCAGGTAGTCCAGCGGCTCCAGCAAATGGACGTTGGGCAGGCCGGAGAGGATTCGGCGCACGGGCTCCTGCACATTGGGGTTGAGGTGCACCGGGTAGACCACCTGCACGTCGCCCCGCCCGGCAATGTCCGCGAGCGCGTGGCAGATGGCTTCGAAGCCCACGCCGAAGTTTTCACGCCGGTGCCCGGTGACCAGGATCAGGCGCTGCCCGGCGTTCAGGAAGGCGAACTGGGCCTCGAAGCGCGTGCGCATGGCGGCGTCGGTCCGCACCCGGTCCGCAATGCCCAGCAGCGCATCGATGACGGTGTTGCCCGTGATTTCGATGCCTTCCGGGTGCACCCCCTCGGCCAGCAGGTTGTCCTGTGAGCGCTGGGTGGGGGCGAAGTGGAGGTCGGCGATCGAACCCGTCAGGCGGCGGTTCAGCTCTTCGGGCCAGGGGGCGTACTTGTCGTGTGTGCGCAGACCCGCTTCCACATGGCCCACCCGCAGCCGCGCGTAGTAGGCCGACAGGCTGGTGGCCAGCGTGGTCGTGGTGTCGCCATGCACCAGCACGATGTCGGGTTTCCATTGCTCGTACACCGATCGCATGCCCAGCAGCACCTGGCTGGTGATGTCCGAAAGGTCCTGGCCCGGCTTCATCAGGTCCAGGTCGAAGTCGGGCTTGATGGAAAAAAGCTCCAGCACCTGGTCGAGCATCTGGCGGTGCTGGGCGGTGACGCAGATGCGGGTTTCGAAGAACGGATCGGCCCGCAGAACGTTGACCACGGGGGCCATCTTGATGGCCTCGGGGCGTGTTCCGAACACGGCAAGTACTCTCATCTCCCTGTTTCTCTTTCTCTGGAATGAAGGGTCTGATCAAACAATCATCACACAGGGGGCGCAGCGAGCTGCTCCATCGCCAGGCACAGGTCGGCCCAGGCCTTGCCCTTGTCGCCGGGGGTGCGCAGCAGGTAGGCCGGGTGGTAGGTCACGATCACCGGCACGCCTTCGTAGCGGTGCACCCGGCCGCGCAGGCGGCCGATGGGTTCGGTGGTCTTGAGCAGCGACTGCACCGCGAAGCGCCCCATGGCCACGATGACCTTGGGCTTGACCAGTGTCACCTGGCGCACCAGGTAGGGCTCGCAGCGCGCCACTTCCTCGGGCTGCGGGTTGCGGTTGGCGGGCGGTCGGCACTTGAGCACGTTGGCGATGTAGGCACCTTGCGCCCCCTCGCCCTGGCGGCTGCGGCCCACCGCGCGCAGCATGTTGTCGAGCAGCTGGCCGGCCGCGCCCACGAAGGGTTCACCCTGCAGGTCTTCGTTTTCACCGGGCGCTTCGCCCACGATCATCCAGTCGGTCTGCACGTCGCCGACGCCGAACACGGTGTTCTTTCGGCCCTTGCACAGGCCACAGGCCTGGCAGTTGGCCACGGTCTCGCGCAGCTCGGGCCAGTCCATGCGGTCCACGTGGCTGGGGCGGGCGGGAGG
>NZ_JBYTAE010000122.1:0-11131 GCF_058787875.1 Hydrogenophaga sp. FW305-3-2-15-A-LB1
ATGGGAGGGTGGGCGGCGGCGGCCCCCAGTCTACGCCGCGACGGTGGCGCGGCTGTGTGGGTTGGCGCACGGACCCCGCGAGGGGGAATTGCCCCGGCTTTCCCCGTCTGTTCGCGGTCTTGCGGATTCGCCGGCGTGGGAAATTCACCGTCCTGACAGGTCGCCTGGCTTCGCCCGCCTTCGGGCAGCGCCAGGCATTCACTTCCACTGGACGAAGAAAGAAGAAGCCGCGTGTCTCATCCCCACTCCCTTTCCACGAGTTCCCCTCTCGCCACCATGAGCCTGCGCACCAAGCTGCTGCTGCTGGTCATCGGGGTGGTGCTGGTCGGATTTGCCGTCACCGTGATTTCGCTGACCCGCCAGGCCGGCCAGCTGCAGGAAAGCACCGCCCTCATGTACGCCGAGGAGCTGGCGAGCCGCAACGCGGCGCAGGTGGAGTCCGAGCTCAACGCCACCATGACGGCGGCGCGCACGCTGGCCCAGGCGCTGGGCGGCCTGAAGGCCACCGGGCAGGCCGACCGCATCGAGGCCGATGCGCTGATCCGCAACGTGCTGGAGGGTTCGCCCCATTTCCTGGGGGTCTGGGTGGCCTGGGAGCCCAACGCGTTCGACGGCCGCGATGCCGAGTACGTGGACAAGCCGGGCCACGATGCCACGGGCCGCTACATCCCCTACTGGAACCGGGGCGCCGGCGCTCCTGTGGTGGAGCCGCTGGTGGACTACGACAAACCCGGTCCGGGCGACTATTTCCAGCTGCCCAAGCGCACCGGCAAGGAAACGCTGATCGAGCCCTACAAGTACACGGTCGCGGGCAAGGAAATCCTGATCGCGACCACCTCGGTGCCCATCGTGGTCAACGGCCAGTTCGTGGGCGTGGCGGGCATCGACCTGCCGCTGTCCAGCCTGCAGGAGAAGGTGCAGGCGATCCGCATCTACGACACCGGCTACGCCAGCCTGTTGTCCAACGGCGCCCTGTACGTCGGCGACCGCGACCCCGCCCATGTGGGGCAGGCGCTGACCAAGCCGGCCGAACTGGCCGCCCTGCGCGCCGCGCTGAGCGAGAACCGGCCGCAGCGCGTGCGCTACCTGCACGAGGGACTGAACACCGAGGTGACCAGTGTCTACGTGCCGATCCGCGTGGGACGGGACAACTCGTCCTGGGCCTTCGCGGCCACCGTGCCGCAGGACCGCATCCTCGCCGAGGTGCGCCAGCTCAACGTCACCGCGGCCTTGCTGGGCGCGGTGTCGATCGTGGTGGTGTCGCTGGGCCTGCTCTGGGCCCTGCAGCGCCTCGTGCTGCGCCCGCTGGGCGGTGAACCGGCCGAAGCGGTGGCGGTGAGTGCGCGCGTGGCCCGGGGCGACCTGGGGCAGCCGGTGCCGGTGCGGACCGGGGACACCCAGAGCCTGATGGCCCAGCTGGCGATCATGCAGAAGGACCTGGCCAGCGTGGTCGGCCGCGTGCGGCGCGGCGCCGAGGCCGTGGCCACGGCCAGCGCGGAGATTTCCCAAGGCAACCAGGACCTGTCCAGCCGCACCGAGAACCAGGCCAGCGCGCTGGAGGAAACGGCGGCCTCTATGGAGCAGCTGGGCACCGCCGTGGGCCAGAACTCGGGCCATGCGCGCGAGGCCGACCAGCTCGCGCGCTCGGCCACCACGCTGGCCGAGCAGGGCGGGGCGGCCGTGCAGCGCGTGGTGGACACCATGCAGGACATCGATGCCGGTTCGCGCAAGATCGCCGACATCATCGGCGTCATCGACGGCATCGCGTTCCAGACCAACATCCTGGCGCTCAATGCGGCCGTCGAGGCGGCGCGCGCCGGTGAACAGGGCCGGGGCTTCGCGGTCGTGGCCGGCGAGGTGCGCAGCCTCGCCACGCGCTCGGCCCAGGCCGCGCGCGAGATCAAGGCCTTGATCGGCACCAGCGTGGAGAGCGTGGGCAACGGCACGGTGCTCGTGAACGAGGCCGGCCAGACCATGCAGGAGCTGATTGCCTCGATCCAGAAGGTCTCGCGCCTCATGTCGGACATCAGCACCGCCAGCGGCGAACAGAGCGCGGGCGTGAGCCAGGTCGGCGAAGCGGTGGTGCAGCTGGACCAGACCACGCAGCAGAACGCCGCGCTGGTGGAGGAAATGTCCGCCGCCGCCAGCAGCCTGCGCCAGCAGGCGGACGAGCTGGTGAAGACGGTGTCGGTGTTCCAGCTCGGGACGACCAGCGCCGGCTGAGCCCCGCGGCCGTGCTCACGGCAGCGCGGTCTCGTCGTAGATCCTGCGCAGTGCGAGGGCGTCGGCCTGGATGATCCCTTGTTCGATGTAGTGGCGGCGCATCTTCTCGATGGTGGGCACCCGGATCCGTCCGGAGGGGTTCTCGAACGAGACGGTGGCCAGCAGCCGCTCCGCCGTGGCCGCATCGACGTTGAAGCGTTGCATCAGGCGCTGGCGGTTCTTCTCCGGGCTGGCCTGTGCCACATCACGCGCCCCTTCCAGCAGCGCGGCGACCGCGCGCTGGATCAGGGCCGGATCGCGCTGCAGCGTGCCGCGCTTGGCAAGGATCACATAGGGATCCCAGTCATGGCCCAGGAAGCTCGAGAGTTTCACCACGCTGCCGAGCCGCCTGTCCTTGTCGATCAGGGCGGCCGCGTGTTCGGTGGTCACCCAGATGTCGGCCTGCCGCTGGTTGAGGGCCTGGTAGTTCTGCGGCAGTCCCCCGGTCGGGACGAAGCTCACCTCGTTCGGTGCCACCCCCAATGACTTGAGGAAGAGGTCGGCGTAGAGCTTGTCCGTGCCCGACATCTGGGTCACGGCGATGCGCTTGCCGCGGATGTCGGCTGCCTGGATGGGGCGCTCGGACAAGGACCACATGTGCCACTCGGCGTGCAGGCCCAGGTCGGCGACGACCACGAAGTCCACGCCTTTGCTCATGTAGTTGATGGCCGCGCCCAGGCCGTACAGGCGCACGTCGGAATGGTTTTCTTCTTCGGGGTTCCAGGTGCGGCGGTCCCCGCCGCCCAAGGGCGGCGGCGTCGTGGGCTGCAGCCCCTGCTTCTGCCACAGCCCCTGCTCGCGGGTGACCATCTCCACCAGGGCGGTGGAGGGCACGGTGCCGACGCCTGGGGCGAAGGTCAGGGGTTGAAGGGGCTGCTGGGCGGCGGCGGGTTGCGCGAGCGCCGTGCAGGCGGCCACGGCCAGCAGGACCCGGGCCAGGCGCTTGGGGAGGCGGGAAAGGGCTGGCATGGGGTCTCCTCGTCAGGGGCGCTGCAGGCCGATGCGGTCGATGATGGGGCGTTCCGACTGCATGATCTCGTGGGCGAAGGCCGTGAACTGCTGGCTGCTCATGTACTGGGGGTCGATGTCGTGCTTGCGCAGCGCGTCGCGGAAGCTCTCCTGGTCCATCGCCTGCTTGAACGCGTTGTGCAGGCGCTCGACCACGGCGGGGTCGGTGCCACCCGGCGCGACCAGCCCGAACGGCGCGTTCTGCACGATGGGGTAGCCGAGTTCCTTCAAGGTGGGCACGTTGGGGAAGCGGGGGCTGCGGGTCTCGCCAGCCATGGCCAGCAGGCGCAGCGAACCCGACTCGACCAGGCTGGCCCAGCTGGGGCCGTCGGCGAGCGATTTCACATGGCCGCCGCGCACCGCGGTGAGCGCCTGGGCGCCGCCCGGGAACGGGATGTGGCTGAACTTGACGCCGGCGCGCTGGCCGAGGTCTTCCATCGTCAGGTGGGGCGACGACAGCGTGCCCGGCGTGCCGTAGGTCATTTCGCCCGGGTGCGCCTTGGCGTAGGCGATGTAGTCCGCCAGCGTCTTGATGTCGGAGCTGGCGGGCACGGCCAGGCCGAAGGGGTAGGAGGCCAGGCCGATGATGTACTTCAGGTCCTTGACCGGGTCGTAGCTGGTCTTCGTCAGGTAGTGCTGGCGGAAGACCGAGACCGCCACCTGGGCGATGGTGTAGCCGTCGGCCGGCACGGTCTGCATGAGCTGGGCGGGGATCACCATGCCCGCCCCCGGTTTGTTGTCCACCACCACCGGCTGGCCCAGGATGCTGCTGGCATTGGAGGCCAGCACGCGGAACGCGGCGTCGGTGGCACCGCCCGGCGCGAAGCCCACGAGCAGCCGGATCGGCCGGGACGGGAAGGCGGCCTGGGCGCGCGCGGCGGGCGCCAGGGCCAGCGTGGCGGCGGCCAGGGAGCCGCTCAGGAGTTGGCGTCGTTTCATGGGAGCTTCCTTCTCGAAGAACGTGCGTCAGGCGGCACGGGGTTGATCGGCGCCGTCCAGTGGCGTGGCCCAGGCGTCGTAGCCGTACACCCCGTCGGCGTTGTTGTCGTTGCGCAGCCAGTCGTTCTTGCCCGAGGCCACCTGGATCTGGCTGGCGCGCGGCTTGCGCAGCGCTTCATACGTGCGCAGCGCTGCCGCGCCATCCGGCCCGGCGGCCAGGCAGCGCGCCAGCACCACCGCATCCTCGATGCCCATGGCCGCGCCCTGGGCCATGAACGGCAACATCGGGTGGCAGGCATCGCCCAGCAGCGTGATGCGGCCCTGCGTCCATCGCGCCATGGGCTCGCGCACGTACAGCGCGGTCTTGAGCACCACCTCGCAACGGCCCAGGATGGCCTGCACCTCGGGGTGGAACTGGGCGTAGGCCGCGAGCAGCTCCTGCTGCGTTCCCTTGACCGACCAGGACTCGTGGCGCCAGCTGTCCTCCCGCGCGGTGGCGAACACGAACAGCTCGCGCCCGCCGTGGATCAGGAAGGTGAACACCTGGCTGGCGGTGTTCGGCCCCCACCACTTGGTGGTCGGCCTCAGGTCCAGGTGGCCGAGCTGTTGCGCATCGACGATGGCGCGGAAAGCCACCTGACCGGTGAAGGTGGGCTGGTCGGCGCCAAACAGGTTTTCCCGCACGGCGGAATGGATGCCGTCGGCACCGACGATGGCATCGAACCGGTGCGTCTGTCCGTCGTCGAGCTCCAGGGTGGCGTGGCCGTCGCCCTGGGACACCCGCCGGACCCGGCTGCCCAGGTGGATCTCGATGTCCGACGCGGCCGCTTCCAGCGCCGACAGCAGATCGGCGCGGTGCACCGTGAGCTGCGGGGCACCGTACCGGCGCTCGCCGGCTTCGCCCATTTCCAGGCTGGAGGTCACCTCCCCGCTGTCCCAGGTCCGGCTGATGCGGCGGGTGGGCCGGAAGGCCGAGGCCCGCAGCGCCGGGCCGATGCCCAGGCCGTCCAGCGCCCGGACGGCGTTGGGCGTCAGGTTGATGCCCGCGCCCACGCGCCCGAACCGGCCCGCCTGCTCGAAAACCACCGGGGTGAGGTTCAGGCGCTTGAGCGCCAGCGCCGCCGAAAGGCCGCCGATGCCCGCGCCAATGATGGCGATGCGATGAGAGGTCATGGTCTGAATTGTTATGAATGCGAAAACAAGTTTTGCATGTTAAATTTTTCGCTCCAAAACCGACCAGGTGAAAACCCTGATGGGGGCGGGCGCCGATGAGGGCCGGCCCAAAAGTCGATTTCATAGAATCGCTGCGCAACGCGAGGCAGCCCGCCTGGTGGCGTTGCGCCCATCACCCATGAACCCCACACCCGAGACGCCGCCGCCGCTGACACCGCCCTCCACCGACGAGCCGGACGGTGGCGAGGCCGACAAAAGTCCCTATTGGGTGGAGGCCCTGGCCCAGGGCCTGGCGGTGCTGCGGGTGTTCGAGACCGAACACGGCAGCCTGACGCTGACCGACATCGCCCAGCGCCTGGGCTGGAACCGCGCCCGACCCTTCCGGTATGTGCAGACGCTGGAGCGGCTGGGCTACCTCAGCCGGGAAGAGCCGGGCCGGCGCTACCGACCGACGTCCCTGACGATGTCGCTCGGCTACGCCTACCTCAGCCGGCTGTCCCTGATCGAACTGGCGCAACCCGTGCTCAACCAGCTCCGGACCTCGGTCAATGCGTCGGTGCACATGGGGTTGCTGGACGGTGGGGAGCTGGTCTATGTGGCCAACGCGCGGATTCCGCTGCCGACCGCGATCAACATCCATGTGGGTTCCCGCACGCCGGCGTTCGCGACCTCGATCGGGCGGATCCTGCTGGCCTACCTGTCACCCGAGGCCGTGGACGCCATCCTGGGGACCGGGCCCATCCCCGCCATGACGCCCAATTCGACCAGCGACCCGGTGGCGTTCCGGCACCTGCTGGCGCGTGCGCGCCAGGACGGCTATGTGTTCAACGACCAGGAGTTCCACCTGGGCGTGCGCTCCATCGCGGCGCCGGTGTTCGATGCGGCGGGCCAGGTGGTCGCCGGCATCAATGCCACGGCGATGACGCACGCGTTCACCGACGAGGTGGTGAGAGACGCGGTGTTGCCGGCCGTGTGCGCGGCGGCCAGCGAAATCTCCCGGGGCCTGGGCTTCGTCGGGAAGCCCACCCCCGAGCCGGCGTGATCCGGTCCCCGGGAGCGGGGTCTCGTCTCAGGGCGTGATGCCGGCTTCCTTGATGAAGCGGGTCCAGCGCGTGCTCTCCGCGGCCTGGTAGCGGCCCAGGTCCTGCGGCGAACCACCGGCCACGTCGGCGCCCAGGTCCGAGAGGCGTTGACCGAGTTCCGGCGTGCGGATCGCGGCATTGATGGACTGGTTGAGCTTGGTGGTGACGTCCGCCGGCATGCCGGCGGGCCCGAACACGCCGTACCAGATGGTGACGTCGAAGCCCGGCAGACCGGCTTCGGCCACGGTGGGCACGTCCGGCAGCAGCGACGACCGTTTGGGTGTCGTCACGGCCAGGGCCTTGAGCTTGCCCGAGCGGACCAGCTGCAGCACCACGGGCATGCTCTCGAACGCCATCTCGATGCGGCCGCTGGTCAGGTCGAGCAGGGCGGGTGAGCTGCCCTTGTACGCCACGTGCGTGATCTCCACGCCGGCCATGCGCTTGAAGAGTTCACCCGCGAGGTGCTGCATCGATCCATTGCCGACCGACGCGAAGTTGTAGCTGTTCGGATGGGCCTTGAGGTGGGCGATCAGTTCGCGCACCGAGTTGGCGGGCACCGAGGGCGGCACCACGAGCACGTTGGGCACGGTGCCCACGAGCACGATGGGGGTGAAGGACTTCACCGGGTCGTAGGGCAGGCCCGGCACCATGCTGGCCGCCGTGGCGTGCGTGCCCGGGCTGCCCAGGGTCAGCGTGTAGCCGTCGGCGGGCGCCTTGGCCACCATGTCCGTGCCCAGGGTGCCGGAGGCACCCGGCTTGTTGTCCACCACCACCGGCTGGCCGAGCGTGCGGGCGATCTCGTTGCCGATGGCGCGCGAGAGCACGTCGTTGCCCCCGGCCGGCGCCCAGGGGGACACCCAGCGGATGGGCTTGGTGGGGAAGGTCTGCGCGGTGGCCGTGCCCAGGGTGGCGAAGGCGCAGAGGGTCAGCAGCAGTGGGGGCAAGAGCCTGTTCATGGTCGTGGTTCCTTTGGCTTCAAAAAAAGAGCATCCCTGTGATGGCTTGTTGTGTGGCATTCATCCGGCGCGCAGCGCGCGCTCCACGAAGTCGAGACGGTCCTGCCCGAAATGCAGATCGCCGTCGATCACGAAGCTGGGCACGCCGAACACGCCCGCCGCGAGGGCTTGGGCGGTGTGGGCCTCGAAGCGGGACCGGGCCTCGGGGGCTGCCGCGCGTGCCAGCAGCGCCTGGGCGTCCAGGCCTTCGTCGCGCGCCATGCGAGCGAGCGTGGCCGGGTCGGCGATGTCGAGGTCGTGCACCCACACGCCGGCGAGCATGCGCTGTGCCAGGGGCCAGACGACCGCGTTGCCGTGGGCTTCCTGCGCCACGATCAGCAGTTGCGCGGCCAGCGATTCGTCCACGGGGTGGTGGGCGGGCCTGGCGCTGATCGGCATGTTCAGCCAGGCCGACCAGCGCTCCCGCTCGCGCGCCCGGAAGGCTTGCCGGGCCGGGGACAAGGCGGCCAGCGGCGTGCCGCCGGTGGCGCGGAACACGTGCAGCAGATCGATGGGTCGGTAGACCACGGTGGCGCCGGTGTCGCGCACGATGGCGTGGAACCGGGGGCCGCCGAGGTAGACCCATGGCGACAGCACCGAGAAGTAGAAGGTGACGGTTTTGCCGCTCATGCCTGGCCGTCCTGGTCCGTGGTGTCGGTGCGGGGCAGCACCACGGCGTCGAGCGCCACCGCGCCTTGGCCCGCAGCAAACACCCGCAGCGGATTGATTTCGATGGACTCGACCGTCGCGGCCTGGCTGACCGCCAGCTGCGACAGTCGGACGATGGTGTCGGCCAGCGCGTCGACATCGGCCGCGGGGGCGCCCCGGTGACCCAGCAGCAGCGCATGGGAGCGCAGCTCGCGCAACATGGCGTGGGCCTGTTCGTGCGACACCGGGGCGAGCCGAAGCGCCACGTCGTTGAACAGCTCGACGAAGACGCCGCCCAGGCCGGCCATGACCACCGGGCCGAAGATCGGGTCCTGCTGTGTGCCGACGATGAAGTCGAGACCGGGCCCGGCCATCGGCGTGACCAGCGCGCCCTCGATGCGGGCCTCGGGCGCGTCGCGGCGCACGCGCGCCATCATCTGGCGCCAGGCGGCCGAGACAGTGTGTTCGTCGGCCAGGCCCAGTGCCACGCCGCCGACCTCGGTCTTGTGCACGATGTCGGGCGACAGCACCTTGAGCGCGACGGGGTAGCCCACCTGGCGCGCGGCATCGATCGCCTCCTGCTCGGTGGTTGCCATCCGTTCGTCCGGGACGGTGATGCCGCAGGTGGCGAGCCGTTGCTTGAGCGCGTGCTCGGTGCGCGCTTCGGCCAGGCCGCTCACGTCGGGCAGCGGGCCGGGTGTTGCGTGGTGAGCCGGGCCGCGCAGCCGCGCCTGGGCGAGCGACTTGAGCGCGGCCACCGCGCGCATGGCCCGCGTCGTGTCTTCGAACAGCAGGTAGCCCGCCGCCTGCATCTGCTGCGCGAGCGCGGGCGGCGCCAACATGGACAGCACCATCAGCACCTGGGGAAACTCGTGCCGCAGGCGCGTGAGGATCTCGGCCAGCGGCTGCTGCAGATGGGGCGCATGCGGCATGGCGGTGAGAAACAGCAGCACGCACTCGTGGTCGCCTTCGGCCAGCAGGGTGCGCACGAAGGTTTCGAACACCCGCATGTCGGCCCAGATCTGGGCCGTGCCATCCACCGGGTTGCGCACCGAGGCATGGGGCAGCAGCGCCTGCAGGCGCGCCTGTGCGGGGGCCGGCAGGGGCGTGAGCGTGAGCCCGTGCTGTTCGGCCGCGTCGGCGGTGAGCACGCCGATGCCGCCCGAGACGGTGAAGACGCCGACACGGCCCTCGCGCGGCAGCAGGCCGGTGGCGCAGGCCCGGGCCACGTCGAAGAAGTCCTCCACCGAGTGCGCGCGGTGCACGCCGTATTCCTTGAACAGCGCGTCGAAGACGCGGTCGTCGCCGGCCAGCGCACCGGTGTGCGACTGCACGGCGGCGCGCCCCACGTCGGAGCGGCCCGCCTTGACCATGATCACCGGCTTGCCCGCGTCCTGCGCCAGGGCGAGCGCCTCGATCAGGCGAGCGGGTGTCTTGCAGCCCTCCATGTAGCCCATGATCACGTCGGTGCCGGGGTCCTGCGCGAAGTGGGCGATGCAGTCCGCCAGCTCCACGTCGCATTCGTTGCCGGTGGTGACCCAGGCGCCCAGGGGCAGGCCCTGCTCGCGCGCCATCACCAGCGCCTGCCCGCCGAACGCGCCGCTCTGGCTCACCAGCGCCACGCGCCCCAGTGGGGGCAGGCCCAGGTCGACCATGAAGGCGAAGGTGCCCAGGAAGCCGGTGCGCAGGTTCATGAAGCCCATGCAGTTGGGGCCCAGGATGCGCATGCCGCTGTCGCGGGCGATGGCGCCGAGTTCGGCCTGTGCCGCGCGCCCGGCCTCGTCGACCTCGGCGAAGCCCGAGCTGAACACCGTGACCGCGCGCACGCCGCGCTCGGCGCAGCTTCGCACCGCGGGCAGCACCGCGTGCGCCGGCAGGGCGATGATGGCGTGGTCCACGGGGGCCGGGATGTCGGCCAGGGCCGCATAGGCGGGCAGGCCCTGGACCTCGGTGGCGCGCGGGTTGACGGGGTAGATGGGCCCGTCGAAGCCGTGGGTGCGCAGGAATTTCAGGGGCCGCCCGCCGATCTTGGTGGCGTCGGACGACGCGCCGAGGATGGCGACCGAGCGTGGATCGAGAAGGGCCGCCAGGGAACGCGGCGTGGCGGTGCCGAAGCGGCGGGTTTCGCTGAGGTTGGTCATGGTGTGGCGCTTTTTGTCTTGGGGTCTTTCTGGCGGGCGGCGAAGAAGGCCGCCACCAGGCCCTGGGTCTGTTCGGAGGAGGCCAGGCGCAGGTAGGCCTGGCGCTCGGCGGCCGCGCCTTCGGCGAAGGGGCGTTCGGCGGCGAGAGCGATGAGCGTGATGGCTTCCTGCACGGCTTCGCGCTCGCCGAACCGCTCGGCCGCGAGTTCGCGGTAGCGCGCGAGGAGCGACGGTGTGGCCGGGCCCCCGGGCACGCCGAGGTCGGCGGTGCGCCGCCACGGCCGTCCGCCCTCGGCGATGGCCAGGGCCCAGGCCGCTGCCGTGTCGCGCAGGTCCAGGTCGGGCGGCACGACCGCGTCCAGCCAGCCGGTGGCCAGCGCGGTGTCGGTCTTCATCGGCTGGGCGAGCGCCACCATGGCCAGGGCGGCTTCGATGCCGACCAGGCGCGGCAGCCGCTGCGTGCCACCCGCGCCGGGCACGAAGCCCAGGTTGACCTCGGGCAGCGCGAGCAGGGCGTCGTGCGATCCCACGCGGGCATGGCAGGCCATGGCCAGCAGCACGCCGCCACCCATGGCCTTGCCCTGGATCGCGGCGACCACGGGCTTGGGAAAGCGCTCCACCAACTCGGCCAAGTCGCCCAGCGGCGTGCTGCCGGGCGGATCGGGCTGGCCGACCTCGCGCAGGTCGCCCCCGCCAGAGAACATGCGGCCCTGGCTGGTGATCACGACGGCGCGCACCGCCGCGTCGTCCTGGATCGCCTGCAGCGCGTCGCGCAGGGCGCGGCCCACCGCTCGGTTCAGGGCGTTGATCGGGGGGTGGGTGATCTCCAGCCACGCGACGCCGGCCGCGCGGTGCTGGGCGACGAGGGGCGCGTCGTCGGGGC
>NZ_JBYTAE010000123.1:0-10992 GCF_058787875.1 Hydrogenophaga sp. FW305-3-2-15-A-LB1
CCCCCGAGCAAAACCAACCACAGGAGACCCCAATGAAACGTCGCACCGCCCTGGCCGCCCTGGCCTCTGTTCCCGCCGCCGCCGTGAGCCTGCCGGCTTTCGCGCAGAGCCCCACCAAGATCGTGTTCGGCTACACCGCCGTGACCGACTTCGCCTCGGTGTTCGTCGCGGCCGAGAACGGCTACTTCAAGAAGCGCCTGCTCGACGTGGAGCTCAAGTTCATCCCGATCAACTCCACCATCCCGGCCGCGGTGCAGGCCGACTCGCTGCAGATCGGCGGCCCCACGCCCAGCGTGTACCTGCAGTCGGTGGACGGCGGCCTGGACCACGTGGTGGTCGCCGGTGCCGGCGTGACCTCCAAGACCATCACCGGTTTCGGCCTGGTGGCCAAGGCCGGCAGCGGCATCCGCAAGGCCCAGGATTGCGTGGGCAAGAAGATCGGCGTGCCCGGCCTGGGCGCCTTCCTGCACGTGACCTTCCGCGCCTGGCTCAAGAGCCAGGGCGTGGACTACACCAAGGTGAACTTCGTCGAAGCCTCGTTCCCGCAGCACGGCGACCTGCTGCGCGGCGGTTCGGTGGACGCCGTGGTGAGCGCCGACCCCTTCATGAGCCGCATCACCGACTCCGGCGTGGGTTACGTGGCCTCGTACTACTCGACCTTCCTGCCCGAGAACCAGCCCACCATCATCCACGTCGCGCGCCGCGACTGGGTGGCCAAAAACCCGGCGGCCGCGCGCGGCTTCCGCGAGGCCGTGCAGGAGGCCGCGGCCTTCATGAACCAGCCGAAGAACGACGCTGCCGTGCGCGCGGCCATCGGCAAGTACATCAAGCTGCCGCCCGAGGTGATCGCCAAGGTGCAGATCTCGCCCCCCATGGCGGTGGTGACCGAGAAGCAGCTCAGCTACTGGGTCGACCTCATGAAGGACCAGGGCATGCTCAAGACGGTGCCCGACGTGGCGCGCCTGATCGCCAAGTGAGGCACGCCACGCCCCACGCCAGCGCCGCTTCGACCATGACCGATACCGTTCTGCACTTCGACCGCGTCGCCATCGAACTCGGTGGCCGGCAAATCCTCTCACCCACCGAACTGACGGTGAAGCGCGGCGAGTTCGTGTGCGTGATCGGCCCCTCGGGCTGCGGCAAGACCACGCTGCTGCGCGCCGCCGCCGGCTTCGTGACGCCCAGCCAGGGCAGCGTGCGCCGCCAGGGCGCGCCCATCACCGGCCCGAGCCGCGAGGTGGCGTTCGTGTTCCAGGACTACGGGCGCGCCCTGCTGCCCTGGCGCACGGTGCAGGCCAACGTGAGCCTGGCGCTGGAGGCGGCGAACGTGCCGGCGGCCGAACGGCCCGCGCGCATCGAGCACGTGCTGAAAACCGTGGGCCTGGCCGCGCACGGGCACAAGTTCCCGGCGCAGCTCTCGGGCGGCATGCAGCAGCGCGTGCAGATCGCGCGCTGCCTGGCCCAGCGGCCCGACGTGATGCTGATGGACGAGCCCTTCGGCGCGCTCGACGCGATGACGCGCGAGACCCTGCAGGACGAGCTGGCGCGCCTGGTGCGCGAGGAAGGCCTGACGGTGATGTTCGTCACCCACGACCTGGAGGAAGCGCTGTACCTGGGCGACCGCGTGATCGCGCTGCGCAGCAACCCCACGCCCGAGCTGCCCAGCCTGGCCGCGCTGATCGACGTGCCGCTGCCACAGCCGCGCGACCAGCTCAGCACCAAGGAACACCCCGAGTTCCTGCGCCTGCGCCGCGAGCTCTACCACTACCTCGGGCACTGAACGATGAAGCTGAAGTCCCTTGCGTTCCCGGCCCTGCTGCTGGGCGCGCTGGAAATCTGGGCCCGCACCACGGGCCAGGGCAGCGATGCCATCGCCCCGCCCAGCGCCGCGCTGCGCGCCTTCGGCGGCGCGGTCACCGACGGCTCGCTGCTGGAGGCCACGGCCTTCACGCTCGGCACGGCCGCGCTCGGCCTGCTGATCGGCGCGCTCGGCGGCCTGCTGCTGGGCACCTTGTTGGGCCTGTCGCGGCGCGCCGCGCAGCTCGGTTTCCTGAGCGTGGAAGTCGCGCGCCCCATTCCGTCGGTGGCGCTGATCCCGCTGGCCATGCTGGTGTTCGGCTTCGGCCTGCGCATGGAGCTCAGCGTGGTCGCCTTCGCCTGCCTGTGGCCCATGCTGGTGCTCACGCAGGCCGCGGTGCAACAGGTCGAGCCCCGCCTGCTGGAGGTGGCGCGCGCGCTGGAACTCACGCCGCGGCAGCGCTTCGCCTGGATCATCGGCCCGGCCATCGTGCCGCGCCTGTTCGTCGCGCTGCGCCTGGGCGTGGCGATCGCCCTGGTGGTCGCCGTCACGGTGGAGATCGCGGCCAACCCGCACGGCATGGGCTACGCGATGATGATCGCGCAACAAAGCCTGGACCCGGCGCTGATGCTGGCCTGGCTGGCCTGGATCGGTGTCGTGGGCTACGTCATCAACGTCGGCGCGCTCGCGCTGCAGCGCCGCGTGGCGCGCGCCATGGGGGAGCAGGCCGCATGAGCGCCGCGCAGGGCCGCCCCAAGCAAGCTCGCACCGCGGTGCGGAGCACGAAGGATTTCGAATGAGCGCCGCACACAAAACCAACCGCACCTTGAACGCGCTCGGCAGCGCCTCGGGCTCCCTGCTCGTGCTGGCCGCCTTCATCGCCCTGTGGTGGGCCGCCAGCACCAGTGGCTGGGTCAACCGCGCCTTCCTGCCCACGCCGCAGGCCACGCTGCAAAGCCTGGTGCAAGGCCTGGCCGGCGGCGACCTGGCGGCCTACACCTGGGCCACGCTCAGCCGCATGTTCAGCGGCTGGGTGCTGGCCAGCGCGCTGGGCATCGCCCTGGGCGCGCTGATCGGCAGCTCGCAGCGCGCCAGCGAATGGATCGGCCCGACCCTGGAGTTCATCCGCCCGCTGCCGGCTTCGGCCGTGATGCCGCTGGCCATCGCGCTGTTCGGCCTCTCCGGCGGCATGGTGCTGGCCGTGGTCGCCTTCGGTGCCATGTGGCCGGTGCTGCTGGCCACGCTGCACGGCCTGGCCAACGTGCACAAGCAGCTGCGCGAGGTCTCGCGCTCGCTGGAACTCAGCCACCTGGCCTTCGTGCTCAAGATCGGCCTGCCCAACGCCATGCCCGACATCCTGGCCGGCATGCGGCTGTCGATGACGGTCTCGCTCATCGTCTCGGTGGTGGGCGAGATGATCGCCTCGCAACCCGGCCTGGGCCAGGCCATCCTGCTGGCCGCGCGCTCGTTCCAGGCCAGCGAACTCTTCGCCGGCATCGTGCTGCTCGGCGCCATGGGCTTTGCCAGCAACGTGGTGCTGGCCCTGGCCGAACGCTCGCTGTTGCGCTGGCAACGCCCCTGATTCCCAACATCACCGCCCCACTGGAGAACACCGCCATGCCCCGCAAATTCATCGACCTGTCCATCTACCTGGAGAACGACGTGGTGAGCGACCCGCCCGCGTTCGCCCCCAAGATCCAGTACTTCACGCACGACAACACCTTCGAGCAGATCGAGCCCTTCTTCCCAGGGCTGAAGAAGGAAGACCTGCCCGACGGCGAAGGCTGGGCGGTGGAGCTGGTGCAGCTCTCCACGCACAACGGCACGCACCTCGATGCGCCCTACCACTTCCACTCCACCATGGACAAGGCGCTGGGCGAGAAGAAGCCCGCGATCGCCATCCACGACGTGCCGCTGGAGTGGTGCTTCCAGCCCGGCGTGAAGCTGGACTTCCGCCACTTCGCCGATGGCTATGTGGTCACGGCCGCCGACGTGGAAGCCGAGTTGAAGCGCATCAACCACACCCTCAAGCCGCTGGAGATCGTGGTGGTGAACACGCGCGCCGGTTCGCGCTACGGCCACAACGACTTCGTCTCGGCCGGCTGCGGCATGGGCTATGAAGCCACCATGTATTTGCTGGAACGCGGCGTGCGCCTGACCGGCACCGACGCCTGGAGCTGGGACGCGCCCTTCGTGCACACCGCGCAGAAGTATGGCGAGACGAAAGACGCCTCGCTGATCTGGGAAGGCCACAAGGCCGGGCGCGACATCGGCTACTGCCACATCGAGAAGATGCACAACCTCGAGGCCCTGCCGGCCGACGGGTTCTTCATCTCCTGCTTCCCCCACAAGATCCGAGGCGCCTCGGCGGGTTGGACCCGTGCCGTGGCCATCTTCGACGACGCCCTCCAAGCCACCGCCGCATGACCATGGAACTCAACCACACCCACGACGCGAACACCCGCAGCTGGCTCGAATCGGCCAACGCCCCGGGCACCGATTTCCCGATCCAGAACCTGCCCTTCGGCGTCTTCCGCCGCAAGGGTTCCAGCGAGGCCTTCCGCGGTGGCGTGGCGATCGGCGACCAGGTGATCGACCTGGCCGCGATCGCGCGCGACAACGCGGTCTCGGGCCCGGCTTCGCAGGCCGTCAACGCCTGCACCGGCGACGCGCTCAACGACTTCCTGGCCCTGGGCCCGACCGCCTGGCGCGCGCTGCGCCACGCGCTGTTCGACCTGCTCAAGACCGGCGCCAACGGCCCCGGCGTGAACGCGCTGCGCGCCAGCCTGGTGCCGCAGGCCGAGGTGGAGATGCGCGTGCCCACGCGCATCGGCGACTACACCGACTTCTACACCTCCATCCACCACGCGCGCAACGTCGGCCGGGTGATGCGCCCGGACGACCCGCTCACGCCCAACTTCCAGTGGCTGCCGATCGCGTACCACGGCCGCGCCTCCAGCGTGGTGGTCAGCGGCACGGCGTTTCGCCGCCCCATGGGCCAGGCCATGGCACCGGGCGCCGCCGCGCCGGCCTACGGCCCCTGCCACCGGCTCGACTACGAGCTGGAGATGGGCTTCTACATCGGCCCGGGCAACGCCATGGGGCAGCCGATTCCGCTGGCCGAGGCCGAGCAGCACATCTTCGGCATGTGCCTGCTCAACGACTGGTCGGCGCGCGACCACCAGTTCTGGGAAATGGCGCCGCTGGGCCCCTTCCTGGGCAAGAACTTCTGCACCACGGTTTCGCCCTGGATCGTGACGCTGGAAGCGCTCGCGCCCTACCGCGTGCCCTTCGCGCACCCGGCCGACGAGCCGCAGCCGCTGGCCTACCTGGACAGCGCGGCCAACAGCGAGCGCGGCGGCGTGGACGTGCAGCTCGAAGTGCGGCTGGAATCGCGCGAGCACCGCGAGCGCGGCATCGCGCCCGACCGCCTCTCGGCCACGAGCTTTCGCCACCAGTACTGGACCATCGCGCAGATGGTCGCGCAGCACAGCGTGGGCGGCTGCAACCTGCAGCCCGGCGACCTGCTGGGCACCGGCACCATCTCGGGCCCCACGCACGCCGAGGCCGGCGCCATCGTGGAACTCAGCGTGGGCGGCACAAAGGACGTGCCGCTGCCGGGCATCGGCGCGCAGCGCCGCTTCCTGGAAGACGGCGACACGGTGATCCTGCGCGGCTGGTGCGAGAAGCCGGGCGCGGCGCGCATCGGCTTCGGCGAGAGCCGGGGCGAGGTGCTGCCCGCGATCGGTTGAGAGACGGGCGGGGCCAGGGCGCTGGCGCCCCCCTCAGGCCTCGGCCTTGCTCGTGGCGCGGGCCTGCATGAACTTGCCCAGCCCCACCACCAGCAGCGCCCCCGTGGCCGCCGCGACGTAGTGCAGCCAGGGGTGGGCCATGGTGTAGCCCTGCATCAGGTGGTCGTTGACGACGGTTTCGCCGCCAACCCAGCCGATCAGGGCGGCGCCCAGGGTCACGATGACCGGGAAGCGCCCCATGAGCTTGATCATCAGCGTGGAGCCGAAAACCACCAGCGGAATGCTGATCGCCAGGCCCAGGATCAGCAGCACCATGTTGCCCTGCGCCGTCGCGGCCACGGCGATCACGTTGTCCAGGCTCATCACCAGGTCGGCGATCAGGATGGTGCGGATGGCGGCCATCATCGTGCCCGTGCCCTTGTGGTGCCCGTCCTCGCCGTCTTCGTCGCCGCTGAGCAGCTGGTAGCCGATCCACAGCAGCAGCACGCCGCCGATGACCTGCAGGAACGACAGCTCCAGCAGCTTGGCCGCCACCACCGTGAGCACGATGCGCAGCACCACGGCCGCGCCCGAGCCGAACAGGATGGCCTTGCGTTGCTGCTCGGCCGGCAGCGAGCGCGCCGCCAGGGCGATGACGACGGCGTTGTCGCCCGACAGGATGATGTTGATCCAGATGATCTTCACCAGACCGACCCAGAAGTCGGCGGTGCTGAGGAATTCCATGGTGTCTCCAGCGTTTCGGGTTTGAAGGGTGAAGGCGCACTTTAGGAGCGAAAAACGGCCTCCCTCATGCGGGGTTCTGCGTAAACTTTGCGCGCCTCGGGGTCGAAACTTAAGCGTGTTAAGTCTGCTGCGGCTCCGAGGCTTTGCGGGCACAATGCCTGCGGCGCGAGGGGCGCCTTTTTTCACAACACGACAACGAGGAGACCGTGCCATGGGCATGTTCAACTGGACGGAGAAATCGGCTTCCACGCTCAACCAAGGCGGCGTGATCGCGCCCGATGAGCGCCTGCCCTGGCCACAGACGGCGGTGATGGGCGTGCAGCACCTGATCGCCATGTTCGGCGCCACGGTGCTCGCCCCCATCCTGATGGGCTTCGACCCCAACGTCGCCATCCTCATGAGCGGCATCGGCACGCTGATCTTCTTCCTCATCACCGGCGGCAAGGTGCCCAGCTACCTGGGTTCGAGCTTCGCCTTCATCGGCGTGGTGATCGCCGCCAGCGGCTACGCGGGCCCGGGCCCCAACGCCAACATCGGCGTGGCGCTGGGCGGCATCATCGCCTGCGGCCTGGTCTACACCCTCATCGGCGCCATCGTGCAGGCCGTGGGCACGGGCTGGATCGAGCGCTTCATGCCGCCCGTGGTCACCGGCGCGGTGGTCGCGGTGATCGGCCTGAACCTGGCCGGCATCCCCATCAAGAACATGGCGCCCACCGGCTTCGACGCCTGGATGCAGGGCATCACCTTCGTCTGCGTCGCGCTGGTGGCCGTGTTCACCAGCGGCATGGTCCAGCGCCTGCTGATCCTCATGGGCCTGATCATCGCCAGCATCCTCTACGCCGTGCTCACCAACGGGCTGGGCATGGGCAAGCCGCTGGACCTCTCCGGCATCGCCAACGCCGCCTGGTTCGGCATGCCCAGCTTCAGCGCGCCGGTGTTCCAGATGAACGCCATGCTGCTGATCGCGCCGGTGGCCATCATCCTGGTGGCGGAGAACCTGGGCCACATCAAGGCCGTGACCGCCATGACCGGCCGCAACCTGGACCAGTACATGGGCCGCGCCTTCATCGGCGACGGCGTGGCCACCATGGTGGCCGGCAGCGCGGGCGGCACCGGCGTGACGACCTACGCCGAGAACATCGGGGTGATGGCCGCGACCAAGATCTACTCCACCGCGATCTTCCTGGTGGCGGGCCTGATGGCCGTGTTGCTGGGCTTCAGCCCCAAGTTCGGCGCGCTGATCCAGGCCATTCCGCTGGCCGTCATGGGCGGCGTGTCCATCGTGGTGTTCGGCCTGATCGCCATCGCCGGCGCCAAGATCTGGGTCGACAACAAGGTCGATTTCTCCGACAACAAGAACCTGCTGGTGGCCGCGATCACGCTGATCCTGGGCACGGGCGACTACACGCTGAAGTTCGGCGGCTTCGCGCTGGGGGGCATCGGAACGGCCACCTTCGGCGCGATCATCCTGTACGCATTGCTCAACCGCGGCCGGGCCACGCCCAAGGCCTGAACCTCTTCACCGGCGCGTGCGCTCGGGGGCGGCCTTGTCCGCCCCCACCTTCGGCGGCCCGCTGACCGCGCCGCCGATCCGGGACCCGATGGCGGTGCCGATGCCCGGCAGGATCGCCGTGCCGACCGCCGCCCCGGCCAGGGCGCCCCAGGAAATCTCCACCGCCGGCTCGCGCGTGGGCCCCTTCGCGGCGAAGGGCACGCTCACGATGCCGCCGCCAATCGCCAGCTCCCCTTGCGCGTCGATCTGCTGGCGGTGCAGCGTGGCCTTGCCCGTGGCGCTGTAGCTGCCCGCCACCGCCTTCACCTCGGTGAACTCCGTCCGCATGCCCTGTTCGGTGTTGCGCGTGGCCATGACGCCGCTGAGGCTGTCCAGCGGCGTCTGGCCGGCGCGGTCCTCGCCCAGGGACTTGATGGCCTTGTCCAGGTCGATGCGCAACAGGCGGGCGCGCTCCACGTCGAGCACGCTGCGCGTGCGCAGCGAGCGGAACAGCTCGACCGCCGTGTCGCCTTCGGCGCTCAGTGCCGTTTGGCCCGAGGCAAGGCCACCGACGAACGAGCGCCGGTGAAAGGCGTCCATCAGCGCAGCCACGTCCACGCGCCTTGGCGCGAGTTCCCCTTGGAGCACCATGCGGCCGTCGGCCGAGGTGGCCAGCCGTGCCTGGCCGTTCGCCGATCCGCCACCCGCCTGCACACGCAGTTGGTAGAGGTCCGCGCCGGCTTCGGCTCGGCCGTCGCGCGTGGCGTCCAGCGAGACCGGTGGATTCGCGTCCGGCCGGCGGATCTGCAGGCGGCCCGGCCGACGGTCCTCGTCCAGCTCGATCTCGCCCTCGTACACCACCGGCACCTCGCTGTAGGAGATGTAGGTCACGTCGGTGAACACGATCGAGCGCAGGACCAGCGTGCCCGCCTGGCGGTCCGTGGTCTTGCCCCGGTAGGCGGCCAGCGCCTTGCGCGGCACCACGGCGCCATCCACCTCCAGGCGGTCGATGACCAGTCGCTTGCGCCACAAGGGCATGAGCTGGGGGCGGATCGCGATGCGCCGCACCTCGATGGCTTCGGCTTGTTCGGTGCGGGCGTCCAGCACCTCGACTTCCGGCACGCCGAGCACGCGCCAGCGCACCGCGCCCACCACGAGCTTCTGGCCCAGGCGGGCCTCGAATTCGGCCTCCACCCGCCGCGCCAGCTCGTCATCGCTGGGCAGCCACGCCCACACGGCCAGGCAGGCGAACACCAACAGCGCCACCAGGGCGGCTGCGGCCAGGGCCCAGCGGCGTGCGAGTGTCATGAAGGGGTTGCTCCAACCTGGATGGTGCGGGCGCGCGCCGCCGCCGTCTGTAGGCATTCGCCGCCTTCTGCGAAGGAAACCGGCCGTCTCCTATAGTGACCCCACCATCACAGGAGCCCGACCTTGCCCATCTGGAAAAAACCCATCTCCGTCGCCGAACTCACCGCCATCCACAAGGACACCGCCGTGCAACACCTCGGCGTGGAGTTCCTGGAGGTCGGCGACGACTTCATCCGCGCCCGCGTGCCGGTGGACACCCGCACCAAACAACCGTATGGCCTGCTGCATGGCGGCGTGAGCGTGGTGCTGGCGGAGACGCTGGGCTCGTGCGGTGCGGCCTACAGCTGCCCCGAAGGCCACCGCGCGGTGGGCCTGGACATCAATGCCAACCACCTCAAGGGCGCCACCAGCGGCTGGGTGACCGGCGTCACGCGGCCGGTGCACATCGGCCGCACCACGCAGGTCTGGCAGATCGACCTGACGAACGAGGCGGGTGAACTCACCTGCGTCTCGCGCATCACGATGGCGGTGCTGGGGCCGCGCTGACCGGTCGGCGGCTCAGCCGCGTTCGCAGCGCCCCTGCGCCGTGGCCTGGCCCCGGAAGTCGCTGGTCCAGGTCTGGGCGGCGGTGTCGATCTGGATGCGCTCGTTGTCGACCGCAGTGAGGATCACGGTCTCCCGCACCGTGAAGGTGTAGACCGGCACGCCGTCGATGTGCACCGAGCGCACGCGCTTCTTGTCGTAGCCGATGCGCACGGTGCGCGTCCACGTGGTGCGCGCGGGCTGGTAGGCCGCCTCGCACACCAGCGTCACCTCACTCGCCGTGTCGGCCTTCTTGCCCTTGCCTTGCGCGGCGGCAGGCCCCACCACCCCGGTGGCCAGGCCCAGCACCAGCCAGGCGGCGACGGCGACCCTCATGGTGCGTCGGCCTTGGCCAGACGCTCGCTCTTCCAGTAGACGTCGTCACCGCCGTTCATGCGGTTGAGCACACGCGCGAGCACGAACATCAGGTCGCTCAGGCGGTTGAGGTACTGGCGCGGCGTTTCCTTCAGCTCTTCGGCTTGACCCAACGCAACCACGGCGCGTTCGGCGCGGCGCGCCACCGTGCGGCACACATGGGCCTGGCTGGCCGCGCGGTTGCCGGCAGGCAGGATGAACTCCTGCAGGCGCGGCAGGGCCTCGTTGTGCGTGGCCAGCGCCTCGTCGAGCGCGAGCACGGCCTCGGGCTTGAGCAGTTCAAACCCCGGGATGGACAGTTCACCGCCCAGGTTGAACAACTGGTGCTGGATCTCCACCAGCAGCTGGCGCACGCCCTCGGGCATCTCCTCGCACAGCAACACGCCGATGTGCGAGTTGAGCTCGTCCACGTCGCCCATGGCGTGCACGCGCAGACTGTCCTTGGAAACGCGGGTGTTGTCGCCCAGCCCGGTGGTGCCGGCGTCGCCGGTGCGGGTGGCGATCTGGGTGAGTCGGTTGCCCATGAAATGCCTCTTGTTGGCCGATGGTGAGACAGCGATTGTCCCCGAGGTCGGGCATCCGGCCGGAACCCGTAACCGGATGAGGGGAAATGTGTCTGAGGCAAAGGTGTTTGGCAGAGCGCAACGGCAGGCAAAAGCGCTTGGCCCGGGCCGATGATGCGGGCGTAATGCGGCTTCGTTCCCCGTTTCAAAGGAGTCACACCGATGTCCCGCTTTCGTCTCCAGTCCCCGCTCTCCATCTCGGATTTCGAGAAACGCAGCGTGCAGCTGATGGCCGCCTGCGCCCTGGGGCTGGCCGGTCTCTCCAGCGTGCAGGTCGCGCCGCCCACGCGCCACGCCCTCTCCGCCTTCACCCCGTCCTCGCGCCAGGCCGACACCCCGCGTCCCGTGCGCCTGAACCCCCACCGGTCTCGTATACACATCTCCGAGCCCACGAGACTG
>NZ_JBYTAE010000124.1:0-10676 GCF_058787875.1 Hydrogenophaga sp. FW305-3-2-15-A-LB1
AGCGACGGGATCGGGCAGGTGAACGTGGCGGTGACGCAGCTGGACCAGATGACGCAGCAGAACGCGGCGCTGGTGGAGGAGAGCGCGGCCGCCGCCGAGAGCCTCAAGGACCAGGCCCGGCGCCTGGCCGGTGTCGTGCAGGTGTTCCGGCTCGCGCCGGCCTGAGCGCGTCAGCCCAGCGCGAGCGTGAGCGCCGCGAGCGCGGCCGTCTCGGCGCGCAGCACGCGCGGCCCAAGCGTGACGGGCAGGAATCCGGCCGCGCGGGCCAGCGCATCTTCGCTCGGGCTCAGGCCCCCTTCGGGGCCGCTGAGGAAGCAGACCGGCGCCTGGGCCGGTGCCTGTGCCAAGGCGTTCGCCAGCGGCTGCGTGCCTTCGGCCAGCGAGAGCAGGCAGCGCAGCGAGGGGGGTGCCGCATCGGCGGGCGCAAGCGCCTTCAGCCATGAAGCGAAGTCGCTCACCGGGTGCACCGTGGGCACGCGGTTGCCGCCGCACTGTTCACATGCCGCCACCGCCACCGATTGCCAGTGCGCCTGTTTTTTTGTCGCACGTTCGCCACTCAAGCGCAGCACACTGTGCGAGGTGTGCAGCGGCTGCAGGCTGGCCACGCCGAGTTCAGCGGCTTTCTCCACCAGCCAGTCCATGCGCTCGTTGGCCGGCACGCCCAGCGCCAAGTGCACCGCGCGGGCGGGCTCGCGTTCGGTGGCGTGGTGCGCGCCGAGCACTACCTCCACGTCGCTGCGGCCCATGCGGGTGATGGTGGCGTCCCACTCGCCGCCCTGGCCGTTGAACAGCGTGATGGTCTGACCGGGTTGCAGGCGCAACACCTGCACGTGGCGCGCCGCGGCGGCAGGCAGCGACAGGGGCTGGCCTTCGAGCAGCGGTGCCGGGCAGTGGAAACGCGGCATGCTCAGACGCGCCCGAAGGCGTAGCCGGAAGCGGCCTGCAGGCCTTCGATCTCGTCGAGCATCTTCAGGAACGGCCCGAGCGCGCGGTAGCGGTGCGCCGTGTGGCGGATGTAGCCGATGAAGCGCGGCGCGTCGGCCAGGTACTTGGGTTTGCCGTCGCGCAGGGTGAGGCGCGCGAAGATGCCGGCCACCTTCAGGTGGCGCTGCAGGCCCATCCACTCCACGCCCCGGTAGAAAGCGCCGAAGTCGCTGTGCCAGTCCTCGAAGTCCATCAGGCCGGCCGCGCGCGCCTTTTCCCAGTAGCGCACGGTGACGTCGATCACGAAGTCCTCGTCCCAGCTCAGGAAGGCGTCGCGCATCAGGCTGGCCACGTCGTAGGTGATGGGGCCGTGTACCGCGTCCTGGAAGTCGAGCACGCCGAGCTGGCGCGCGGGTGTATCACCGGTTTGCAGCGGCAACATGAGGTTGCGCGGCATGAAGTCGCGGTGCACGTAGACCTGTGGCGCCGCGAGGTTGTGCGCGACGATGGTGTCGAAGGTCTTCTGCAGTGTCTGCGCCTGCGTGGCATCGAGCGCGAGGCCTTTGTGCTGCGCCAAGTACCAGTCGGGAAAGAGCTGCAGCTCGCGGCGCAGCAGGGCGTCGTTGTAGGGCGGCAGCACACCGGGTTTGGAGGCCAGCTGCCAGGCCAGCAGCGCGTCCAGCGCCTGCATGTAGCGCGCGTGGTTGGCCTGCGGCCTCTCGGCGTCGATGCCGTCGAGCATGGTCTGGTGGCCGAGGTCGCTCAGCAACATGAAGCCCTGCGGTTCGTCCCAAGCCAGGATCTCGGGCACCAGCAGGCCGGCCTCGCGCAGCAGACCGGCCACGTGCACGAAGGGCTGGCAGTTCTCTTGCGCCGGTGGCGCGTCCATCACGATCAGGCTGCCGCCGGCTTGCGCGTCCAGGCGCAGGTACCGGCGAAAGCTCGCGTCGGCCGAGGCGGGGCGCAGGGTGCCGGGCAGCAGGCCCAGGCGGGCGGCCAACGGCTGTATCCAGGCGTGAAAGGCGGCTTCCCGAACCGGATCGGCCCAGGTGACGGCGGGGTGGGACGGGCTCATGGAGGCGGGTGGTGGGACGTGGGTGGCCGTGCGACCTGTCCGGGTGTCGGGCAGTGGATAATCGCCCTTGATTCTACAAACCCCCTGCATCGCGGCGACTGGCCTCCGGGCCCGTTCTGGCAGCCGGACCACCGAATTCCACCCTTGAACCGCCGCACCGATCCGTTGCCCTCCAAGCGCCCGCACGGAGTCCTCGCCAACCCGCAATTCGTGGCGGCGCCTGTGGCGCGCGCGGTGCATGTGCTGCTGGCCGTGATGGCCTGGGGCGCGCTGTTCGTGCCCGGCGCCGTGCGCGCGCAGTCGGGCGATGGCGATGAAGCCACCGTGCACCTCAAGCCCAGCCGCCTGTTGCAGGAAAGTCTGCCGGAGGACGCGCGCCAGCAGGCGCCGACCTTCGTCCGGGGCGATCGCATCGAAGGGCAGACCGACAGCGTCACCACCGTCGAGGGGAATGCCGAACTGCGCCGGCATGACACCGTGATCCGTGCCGATCGGCTGGAATTCGACCAGCGCGACAGCGAGGCCAAGGCCACCGGCAACGTGCTGATCAACCGCAATGGCGATCGTTTCGAAGGTCCCGAGCTGCAGATCAACGTGGACACCTTCAAAGGCCAGTTCCAAAAACCCAATTTCAACCTGCTCAAGAACGAGGGCAAGGGCGATGCCAGCCGGCTCGATTTCCTGGACGAGGACCATGCGACAGCGCACCAGGCCCGCTACTCCACCTGCCCGCGCACGCCAGGCGCGGACTGGATGCCCGCCTGGCTGGTCCGGGCCACGCGCATCGATTTCGACAACGTGGAGGAGATGGGCACCGCCACCGGCGGGGTGCTGGAGTTCAAGGGCGTGCCCATCCTGGGCTGGCCTCGCTTCAGCTTTCCGCTGACCGACAAGCGCAAGTCGGGGCTGTTGCCGCCCACGATCAACCTGGACAACATCAACGGGCTCGAACTGACGCTGCCCTACTACCTCAACATCGCGCCCAACCTCGATGCCACGATCTACCCGACGCTGATGAGCAAGCGCGGTGTGGACCTAGGCGCCGAAGTGCGGTACTTGGAGCCGAGCTACTCGGGGCAGGTGCGCGGGGCGTTCCTGCCATCCGACCCCTTGCGCGATGCCAACCGCTGGGGCTATTCGTTGCAGCACTACCAGGGCCTCAGCAGCACCGGCCTGGGCCGGGGCTTGGGCGGCACATCGGCCCTGACGCTCAACCTCAACCGGGTGAGCGACGATGACTACTGGCGGGACTTCCCGCGTGCTGGCACGTCTTTCACCACGCGCTTGTTGGCCAACGACGTGTCCTACAGCTGGTACGGGGCGCCGTGGGCGTTTTCCGCCGGCATGCACCAATGGCAAACCTTGCAGGACGTCGAGTCACCGATCACGCCCCCGTACGACCGCCGGCCCTCCCTCTCGCTGCGATACGCCCGCAGCGATGGGCGAATCGCCGGACTGAGTGACTGGAACTATTCGGTGTTGACCGAGTACACGCGCTTCGAGTCCGATCCCCTGCTTACCCGCCAGACCAACGGCTCGCGCTCGCTGGCGATCGCCGAGCTTAGCCGCCGCTGGGAGGCACCGGGTTGGTTCTTCAAACCGCGCGCACAGCTGCACACCACGCAATACCAATTCGACAGTCCTCTGGCCGATGGCTCGCGCACCGCTTCGCGCGTGCTGCCCACGGTCAGCCTGGACGGAGGGCTCATCTTCGAGCGCGAGGCGAGCTACTTTGGCCGTGCCTTCGTTCAGACCCTGGAGCCGCGCGCCTTCTTCACCTGGACGCCCTACCGCGACCAGAGCCTGCTGCCCAACTACGACTCCGCCGCGAACGACTTCAATTTCGCGACCATCTTCTCGGAGAACGTCTTCGGCGGCAACGACCGCATCTCGGACACGCGCGCCTTCACCGTGGGCGCGAGTTCGCGCCTGCTCGATCCAGATTCCGGCGCCGAGATCGTGCGCGTCGGGCTGGCCCAGCGTTACTTGATCCGAGACCAGAACGTCTTCCTGCCCAACGCCAGCTCCCTGTCGGGTGGTGCACCGGTGACCGATCGCTTGAGCGACGTCCTGCTGGCCACGCGCGTGCAGTGGACGCCGCGCTGGACCGTCGACACCAATTTCCAGTACAGCCCGGGTGCGCGCGAGTCGGTGCGCACCACGCTGGGCGTGCGCTACATGCCCAGCCGCTACCGCGTGTTCAGCGCGGCCTACCGCGTGCAGCGCGGCAGCAGCGAGCAGTACGACTTCGGCTGGCAGTGGCCGCTCAACGACCTTTGGGAAACGCCCGCGAAAACTGGCGTCCCCGGCCGTGGCCTGGGCGCGGGCCAGTGGTACAGCGTGGGTCGCATCAACTACAGCGTGCCCGACCGCAAGGTGGTCGATCTGGTGGCGGGCTTTGAGTACGATGCCGGTTGCTGGATCGGGCGCGTCGTGCTGGAGCGGCTGCAGCGCAGCGCCTCCTCCGCCAATCAGCGTATCCTGTTCCAGCTGGAGTTCTCCGGCTTCTCCCGCCTCGGCTCCAATCCGTTGAAGACGCTGAAGGACAACGTGCCGCGCTACCAGTACCTGCGCGAAGAAATCAACCCGCCCAGCCGGTTCCAACAATATGACTGATCGCCACACCGCCCCCTCACGCCTGTCCACCTGGTTGTTGTGCGTGCCCCTGATGTGGGCCTGCACCGCCCAGGCGCAAGGCCTGCGGTCCACGGGCCAGCTCAACCTGCCGCGCAGCACCGCAGCCGCCACGCCGACCCAGCAGGGCACGGCCGATTTCATCGTCGCGCTGGTCAATTCCGAGCCGGTCACCAACAGCGAGGTGCGCCAGCGCCTGTTGCGCGTGGAGCAGCAGATCGCCCAGGAAGGCACGGCCATGCCGGCGCGCGACCTGCTGGTGCGCGAGGTGCTGGAACAGATCATCAACGAGCGGGCACAGACGCAGCAGGCGAGCGAGCTCGGCATCACGGTCGACGAAGCCGCCGTCACGCAGGCCGAACAGGCCATCGCGGCGCAGAACCAGCTCAGCCCCGACGAGCTTCGGCGCCGCCTGGCGGCCGAAGGCATCGACATCAACCGCTTCCGCAACAACCTGCGCAACCAGATCCTGTTGCAGCGCGTGCAGGAACGCCAGGTTGATTCCCGCGTTCGCGTGACCGATGCGGACATCGACGACTTCATCCGCGAGCAGCGTGGCAACAACGACCTCGCGAGCCTGGAGCTCAACCTCGCCCACGTGCTGGTGGCGGTGCCCGAGGGCGCCACGCCCGAGCGCATCCAGGAACTGCAGGCCCGCGCGCAAGGGGTGGCCGATCGGGCCCGCGCCGGTGCTGACTTCGCCCAGCTCGCGCGCGAGTCGTCCGATGCGCCCGAGCGGGCCAACGGAGGCCTGTTCGGCATGCGCCCCGCCAATCGCCTGCCCACCTTGTTCGTGGACGCCACGCGCACGCTCAACGCGGGCGGCGTGGCCGGACCGTTGCGCAGCCCGGCCGGCTTTCACGTGCTCAAGGTGATCGAGAAAAAGCAGGCGGGCATGCCCGACGCCGTCGTCACGCAGACCCGGGCGCGCCACATCCTGCTGCGCATAGGGCCGCAGCTGAGCCAGGCGGACGCGGTCGCGCGGCTTGCCGGTTTCCGCCAGCAGATCGCCAGCGGCCAGGCCAACTTCGAAGCGCTTGCGCGCGAGCACAGCCAGGACGGCTCGGCCAGCCAGGGCGGCGACCTCGGATGGGCCGGGCCGGGCATGTTCGTGCCCGAGTTCGAGCAGGCCATGAACGCCTTGCGCCCGGGCGAGATGTCGGCACCGCTGGTGTCGCGTTTCGGGGTGCACCTGATCCGCGTCGACGAGCGCCGGCAGGCCACGCTCACGCAGCGCGAACAGCGCGACATGGTGCGCGGGCTGGCGCGTGAGAAGAAGCTCGAAGACGCCTTGCGGGTCTGGACGCAGGACACGCGCAGCCGGGCCTACGTCGAGTACCGCGACCCGCCGCAGCCGTGAGGCCATTGCCGCGCGGCGCGACGCCAGCCATCGCATGAAGCACATCGCCCGCAAGCGGTTCGGCCAGCACTTCCTGACCGACAGCGCCATCATCGATGCCATCGTGGCCGCCATCGCGCCGGCGCCGGGCGACGCCATGGTCGAGATCGGGCCTGGCCTGGCCGCGCTCACGCAGCCCCTGGTGGAGCGCCTGGGCCGGTTGACGGTGATCGAGCTCGACCGCGACCTGGCCGTGCGCCTGCGCGAGCACGGCCAGCTCGACGTGATCGAGTCGGACGTGCTCAAGGTGGACTTCAGCGCGCTGGCCCAGCGGCTGGACACCGAGCGGCGCCTGCGCGTGGTGGGCAACCTGCCCTACAACATCTCCACGCCCATCCTGTTCCACCTGCTCGACCAAGTCGCGGTCGTGCAGGACCAGCACTTCATGCTGCAGAAAGAGGTGATCGACCGCATGGTGGCGCGCCCCGCCACGGCGGACTATGGCCGCCTGTCGGTGATGCTGCAGTGGCGCTACGCGATGGACAACGTGCTGTTCGTGCCGCCGGAGAGTTTCGATCCACCTCCCCGGGTGGACAGCGCCATCGTGCGCATGGTGCCGCTGGCCGCGCCGCCCGCGCTGGACGTGGCCCGCTATGGGGCGATGGTTCAGGTAGCGTTCAGCCAGCGCCGCAAGATCCTGCGCAACACCCTGGGCCGCTGGCTCGACGAACAAGGCTTCGCGGGCGACTTCGACCTGCAACGCCGGGCCGAAGAGGTGCCGGTGAGCGAATACGTCGCGCTGGCGCAGGCCACCCCCACAAAGGCATGAAAAAAGCCGCTGGGCTGCAGCGGCTTTTGGGCGAGCGGGACGACCGCGATCAGGCGGCGGCCAGCCAGTAACCCGCGTTGAACGGGCTGCTCATGCGCAGCGCCATCGGGCTCACGTCCAGGATCTTGTCGGTGGGCATGGGCTCGTCGGTCTGCACTTCGATCGGCTCTTCGCCCTTGGGCGCGCGCGCCACGGAGAACGAATAGAAGCAGCGGAACGGGATCTTTCGGTCCGACCAGTAGTCGGCGGCGTCGCGGAAGATGTCGAGCAGCTGCTCGCGCGCTTCCTTGTCGAACTTGGCGTGCGCCGGAATGTGCTCCAGCACCACGATGAAGCCGGTTTGCGGGCCCGACTTGTGGACCATGTCGGTCATGCAGTCGTAGAGCGCGTCGAAGTTCTTGCCGAAGTGCGACGGCAAGGTGTACTGGGCAGCGATCAACTCCAACACGTCCTGCTTGCTCTGGGCCTTGGCCAGGTTGGCGTACAGGAAGTGATGCCCCAGGTGCTCGGCCGCGGCCTGCAGGTCTTTCACGCCATGGGCGCGAATCGACTGAACGATGTTGGGGCGTACGTTACGAAGTGGCGTGTCCATCTCCGCGTCTCTTTCTAAGGTCAAAGTTAAAAATCCGTTCACACCACCGAAGGTTCACTGCACGATCAGCCGAAAGCTGCTGTAGTGGTCTTCGGTGTAATAACACGCTTCAGGGGCCCGGGGCTTCAACCCGCCACACACGATCCGCCGGGCTCCCCGGTGGTTCAGACCCGGCGTGGGCACCGTGTATTCCCGGTAGTACCCGCGCTTCTCGCTGGGCAGAAGGCGTTCGCGGTTGCCGAACACCGAGCCGTCCTTGTCGTATCGGAAGGGCCCGCCTTGCCGGATCTGGTTCATCACGTCCTGACCTTGCGGCGGCAGTCCCGTGACCACCACCGACGCGGCACCCGGATCGGACCATGAAGCATTCGGGGCGCGGGCCTGCACCGCAATGGTGCCCAATACCGCCGCCAGAACGGCGGCGAGGGCCACTCCCCTGGCCTTCCCGACACGAGCCCGGATCTGTTTCAGACCCATGAAATTCCCAGCTCCTGAAGACATCAACCCGCCGCCAGCACCTTCTGAAAGCAATGCCAAAGCATTATTTTGCGTCGCACTGGAGGGCGGGTTAACCCTGAAATCCAAGCGCGCTAGTGTGCCTGAGCCGGGGGGAAAAAGCAAGCGCCTGCTGAAATATTCAGCAAATCTCCGCGCCGAGAATGTGTGTAAAAGTTAGCGCTTGCTTGTTTGGGAGGCGTCAACGCGAGACGTTGGCATCTGCCACGGTGAGGGCTGTCATGTTGACGATGCGACGCACGGTGGCGCTGGCGGTGAGGATGTGCACCGGTTTGTCGGCCCCCAGCAGCACCGGCCCGACTGCGATGTTGCCGCCCGCCGCGGTCTTGAGCAGGTTGTAGGCGATGTTGGCGGCATCGATGTTGGGCAGCACCAGCAGGTTGGCGGGGCCCTTCAGCGTGGAGTTGGGCATCAGGGTGTGGCGCGCGTTGGGGTCCAGTGCCACATCTCCGTGCATTTCGCCGTCGGCCTCCAGCCAGGGCGCCTGCTCGCGCAGCAGCGCCAGCGTGCGGCGCATCTTGATGGCGCTGGGTTCGTCGCTGGAGCCGAAGTTGGAGTGAGACAGCAGGGCCGCCTTGGGTTGCAGGCCGAAGCGCAGCATTTCCTCGGCCGCCATCACCGTGATCTCGCACAACTCTTCGGGCGTGGGGTCGTAGTTGACGTGTGTGTCGACCAGGAACACCTGGCGGCCGGGCAGCATGAGGCCGTTCATGCAGGCGTAGATGCGCACGTCCTGGGCGGTGCTGGGGCTGCCGCCCTCGCGCTTGCCGATCACCTGGTCGATGTACTTCAGGTGGTGCTGGGTGGAGCCCCAGGTGCCGCAGATCAGGCCGTCCACCTCGCCCTTGTGCAGCAGCATGGCGCCGATCAGCGTGAGGCGCCGGCGCATCTCGATCTTGGCGAGCTGCTGGGTCACGCCCTTGCGCTCGGTCATGCGGTGGTAGGTCTGCCAGAAGTCGCGGTAGCGGTCGTCCTGCTCGACGTTGACGACGTCGTAGTCCAGTTCCTCGCGCAGGCGCAGGCCGAACTTCTCGATGCGCTGGGCGATGATGGCCGGGCGGCCGATCAGCGTGGGACGGGCCAGGCCTTCGTCCACCACGATCTGGCAGGCGCGCAGCACCCGTTCTTCTTCGCCTTCGGCGTAGGCCACGCGCTTGCGGGCCGCGGCCTTCGCCGCCGAGAAGATCGGCTTCATGATGGTGCCCGAGGCGAACACGAAGCTCTGCAGCTTCTCGCGGTAGGCCGCCATGTCGGGCACCGGCCGCTGGGCCACGCCGCTGTCGACCGCGGCCTGCGCCACGGCCGGCGCGATCTTCATCATCAGGCGCGGGTCGAACGGCTTGGGGATCAGGTACTCGGGGCCGAAGGCCAGCTTCTCGCCGGCATAGGCCGCCGCGACCACCTCGCTCTGCTCGGCCTGCGCCAGCTCGGCAATGGCGTGCACCGCGGCGATCTCCATCTCATCGGTGATCGTGGAGGCGCCCGCGTCGAGCGCGCCGCGGAAGATGTAGGGGAAGCACAGGACGTTGTTGACCTGGTTCGGGTAGTCGGTGCGGCCCGTGGCCATGATGACGTCGTTGCGCACCGCGTGCGCGTCCTCGGGCGCGATCTCGGGATTCGGGTTGGCCAGCGCGAAGATCACCGGCTTGGCCGCCATCGACGCCACCATCTCGGGCTTGAGCACGCCGCCGGCCGAGAGGCCGAGGAACACATCGGCGCCGACGATCACTTCGGCGAGCTTGCGCTTGTCGGTCTTCTGCATGTACTGGCGCTTGTCGTCGTCCATGAGTTCCTCTCGGCCCTCATAGACCACCCCGGCCAGGTCGGTGACGAACACGTTCTCGCGCTTGAGCCCGACCTTGAGCAGCAGGTTCAGGCAGGCCAGCGCCGCCGCGCCCGCGCCCGAGGTCACCAGCTTGACCTGACCGATGTCCTTGCCCGCGACCTTCAGGCCGTTGAGCATCGCCGCCGCCACCGTGATGGCCGTGCCATGCTGGTCATCGTGGAACACGGGGATCTTCATGCGCTTGCGCAGTTCGCGCTCGACGTAGAAGCAGTCCGGCGCCTTGATGTCCTCGAGGTTGATCGCGCCGAAGGTCGGCTCCAGCGCGGCGATCACTTCGACCAGCTTCACCGGGTCCTTCTCGTTGATCTCGATGTCGAACACGTCGACACCGGCGAACTTCTTGAAGAGCACGCCCTTGCCTTCCATCACCGGCTTGGCCGCCAGCGGGCCGATGTCGCCTAGGCCGAGCACGGCGGTGCCGTTGGTGATGACCGCCACGAGGTTGCCGCGGGCGGTGTACTTGTAGGCGTTGACCGGGTTGGCCACGATCTCTTCGCAGGGCGCCGCCACACCGGGCGAGTAGGCCAGGGCGAGGTCGCGCTGGTTGGTGAGCTGCTTGGTGGCGGCGATCGACACCTTGCCGGGGACTGGGAACTCGTGGTATTCGAGGGCGGCTCGGCGCAGCTCGGCGCGCTTGTTCTCAGGGCTGTTTTCCATGCTCATGCTCTTGTCTCCAGCGGGTCGTTATCTTGCGATGCGGAAAGGAATTGCGCATTCTAAAGCGCCGGGCGGGAAAACCCTAGTGAGTGAAACCGCGTAAAGCGTTCGGGTGCCTGTGACTTTTGGGGAAGGAATGGCAAAGGCCAACACCCCCAGCCGCAGTATGCGGCAGCGATTTCGCCCGATGCGGGCCGGGCAGGGAAAGTCAGGAGGGGGAAAGCCCTGCGGTGCTCAGGCAGCGGCGGCTTGGGCGGGCAGGGT
>NZ_JBYTAE010000125.1:0-10581 GCF_058787875.1 Hydrogenophaga sp. FW305-3-2-15-A-LB1
GGAGGGAGAAGGTGTGGGCATGGATTCTGTGGGCTGAGGCCCTTCGCAAACCGCGGTACTTGCTTCGCCGCGCGGTGGGGCGGGCTGCATGGGCCCGGCCTTGGGGTGCTGAAGATGGCCTGGTGAAACCGGCATTTTATGCCCGGCAGGGATATTCCCCCCCGGGGTACAATCCGCTCTCTTTTTTTCTCCACACCTCTTCACTACGGACAGCCCCTGTCCGGAGGGACGCACCACCCCACCCATCCCGCGCGAATTCGTCTGACGAGCACAGCGCTTACCCTGCCCCTTCATAGGGGGAGTCTCTAGGTCAGGACCACCATGTCTGATTTAAGTCTTCAACTGCAGCAGGCCGCAAGCCAACTTCCGGTTTCCAGCTACTTCAGCGAGGCGCTGTTCCAGCGCGAAAAGGAAACGCTCTTCCAGCGCGGGCCCCGGTATGTGGGGCACCAACTCGCGGTTCCCCATGTGGGGGACTACCACGCACTGCCGCATGAGGCCGGTGGTCGCGCCCTGGTGCGCACCGACAAAGGGGTGGAGCTGGTCTCCAACGTGTGCCGCCACCGCCAGGCCGTCATGCTCAAGGGCCGGGGCAACCTCGGCGAGACCCGCAGCGGCAGCGCCGGCGGCAACATCGTCTGCCCTCTGCACCGCTGGACCTACAGTGGCACGCACGGTGAACAGGCCGGGCGCCTGCTCGGCGCGCCGCACTTCGAGCAGGACCCCTGCCTGAACCTCAACAACTACCCGCTGCGCGAGTGGAACGGTTTGCTGTTCGAGGACAACGGACGCGACGTGCAGGCCGACCTGGCGAACATGGGGCCGCGCGCCGCGCTCGACTTCGAGGGCATGGTGCTCGACCACGTGGAGCTGCACGAGTGCAACTACAACTGGAAGACCTTCATCGAGGTCTATCTGGAGGACTACCACGTCGCCCCCTTCCACCCGGGCCTGGGTGGTTTCGTTACCTGCGAAGACCTGCGCTGGGAGTTCAAGCCGGCGTACTCGGTGCAGACCGTCGGCCCGGCCAACCTGCTGGGCAAGGCCGGCAGCCCGGTCTACCAGCGCTGGCACGAGCAGCTGATGCAGTACCGCCAGGGCAAGATGCCCGAACACGGCGCGATCTGGCTCACCTACTACCCGCACATCATGGTGGAGTGGTACCCGCACGTGCTCACGGTCTCGACCCTGCACCCCGTCAGCGTGGACAAGACCCTCAACATGGTCGAGTTCTACTACCCCGAGGAAATCGCGGCCTTCGAGCGCGAGTTCGTCGAGGCGCAGCGCGCGGCGTACATGGAGACCTGCATCGAGGACGACGAGATCGCCGAACGCATGGACGCCGGGCGCAAGGCCCTGCTCGCGCGTGGCGACAACGAGGTCGGCCCCTATCAGAGCCCGATGGAAGACGGCATGCAGCACTTCCACGAGTGGTACCGCCGCCACATGGCGGGCGCCATCCCGGGCTGACGCCATCGGCACCGGCATGTGCCCTTCGCCCACAGGAGCCTGATCCATGCAGGCCCTGTGGATGCTGCTCGCCTCGCTGTTCTTCGCCTCCATGGGCGTGTGCATCAAGTTCGCGTCCAGCCACTTCAACAGTTTCGAGATCGTCTTCTACCGCGGCGTGGTGGGTGCGATCTTCCTGATCGCGATGACGCGCGTGAACGGCGTGTCGCTGCGCACCAGCATGCCCATGATGCATGTCTGGCGCAGCATCGTCGGCACGATCTCGCTCACCGCCTGGTTCTTCGCCATCGCCGCCCTGCCCCTGGCCACGGCCATGACGCTGAACTACATGAGCAGCGTGTGGATCGCCACCTTCCTGCTCGGCGGCGCCCTGCTCATGCAGGGGCGCAACGCCCCCATCCGCGAGCAGGGCCCCTTGTTCCTCACGGTGCTCATGGGCTTTGGCGGCGTGGCCATGATGCTGCGCCCCACACTGGCCGACCACCAGGTCGTGGGCGCGCTGGTGGGCCTGCTCTCGGGCATCTTCGCGGCCTTTGCCTACCTGCAGGTGGCCGCGCTCTCGCGCGCCGGGGAGCCCGAGAGCCGCACCGTCTTCTACTTCTCGATCGGCGCCGTGCTCGCCGGCGGGATCGGCATGCTGTTCGCGGGCGTGAGCCCCTGGCATTGGCCCAGCGCCCTGTGGCTGCTGCCCATCGGCCTGCTGGCCTTGTTCGGCCAGCTCTGCATGACGCGCGCCTACTCGCGCGGCGCGACCATGGTGGTGGCCAACCTGCAGTACTCGGGCATCGTGATCGCCGGCATCTACGGCATCGTCTTCTTCGGCGACCAGCTGCCGCTGATGGGCTGGCTGGGCATGGCGCTGATCATCGTCAGCGGCATCACCGCCACGGTGCTGCGCACCCGCACCGTGCCGAATGCACCCGCGGAAGAACACTGAGGGGCATCTGCCCCACAATGCGCGCATGCACACGACCCTGATCTCCGCACCCGAACTCCAGCAACTCATTGCCCGTGGCGCCCCGTTGCGCATCTTTGACTGCAGTTACGAGCTGATGAAGCCCGAGGCAGGCCTGGCCCAGTTCGAGGCCGAGCACCTCCCGGGCTCGGTGCACGTGCACCTGGAGCACCACCTGAGCGACAAGTCCGGCCCCGACCGCGCCAGCGGCGGGCGCCACCCGCTGCCCTCGCGCGCCACCTTCGCCGCCCGCCTGGGCCAGCTGGGCCTGGACAACAGCCAGCAGGTGGTGGTGCTGGACCGCCAGGCCATCACCACCAGCGGTCGCCTGTGGTGGATGCTCAAGTGGTGCGGCCACGAGGCCGTGGCCGTGCTGGACGGCGGGCTGGCGGCCTGGAAGGCGGCCGGCGGCGCGGTGGAAAGCGGTCCCGCGAATCCTCCGAAGCCAGCGGTCTTCGAACTGCGCGAGCCGCTGGCGCAGACCGTGAGCACAGCGGACATCGCCGGCGCGCTCGGGCGCCCCGCCATGACCCTGATCGACGCCCGCGCAGGTGCGCGCTTCCGCGGCGAGACCGAGCCGCTGGATCCGGTGGCCGGCCACGTCCCCGGCGCGCTCAACCGCCCTTTCGGTGACAACGCGGCGCCGGACGGTCGCTTCAAGCCCGCGGCCGAACTGCGCGCCGAGTTCGACCGCCTGCTCGCCGGCCGCGACCCCGCCACCGTGGTGCACCACTGCGGCAGCGGCGTGAGCGCCGTGCCCAACCTGCTGGCCATGGAAATCGCCGGCCTGGGCCGCGCGAAGCTCTACCCGGGCAGCTGGAGCGAGTGGTGCAACACGCCGGGCCTGCCCACGGCGCAGGGCTGACAGCGGGCGCCCGCCGACCGAATCCCATGCCTCCGACCTCCTCCCGCCTTCTGGAACCGACGGACCAGGCCCCCGCGCCGGACGGTCAGCGCAAGCGGGTGCTGGAGCTGCTGGCGCTGCTGACCGGCATCGCCGCGCTGATCGTGCTGGTGATCGACCTGATGTTCGCCAGCCCGGGGCAGCGCGAAGCCTGGATCGCGGCCTGCCTGGTCCTGGTGTCGGGTGTGGCCTATGCCCTGGTGCGCTGGGACCGCATTCACTACGTGGCTCCCCTGATCGTGATGGGCACGCTGGCCACGGCCGTGCTCTCGGTGGTCACCTACGGCTCGGTGCGCACGGCGGTGGGCTTCCTGTTCGTCGCGGCGGTGGCCGGCGCGGGCACCTTCCTCGGGCGCACCGCGCTCATTGCCACGGTCGCGGCGAGCGTGGGCGCGCTCGGTGTGCTGACGCTGGCCGAGGTCAATGGCTGGTTCAGCGCGACGCCCTATTTCGAAGTCGGCCTGCGCGTGTGGATCACGCACTCGGCCACCGTGATCGTGGTGGGCGTGATGGTCTATCACAGCGGGCGCCAGTTGCGCGAGGCGTTCGACCGGCAGAAGGCCGAGCTGGAGCTGCGCAAGAAAACCGAGCACCAGCGCGACCTCAACCTGGAGCGTTTCGCCCGCATCTTCCGCACCAGTCCCAGCCCCATGATCGCGCAGTCGGCCCGTTCCGGGATGATCCTGGACGTCAACCCCGCTTTCGAGCGCTGCTACGGCTACACCCGCGACCAGGCCCTGGGCCGACCCGACAGCTTCCTGTGGGCGGACCCCGAACAGCGGGAGACGTACCTGGCCGCCCTGTTCGCCGCGCGGCGCGCCGAACAGTACCCCGCGCGCGGCCAGCGCGCGGACGGCAGCACCTTCGAAGGCCTGGTCTCCAGCGAGATGGGCGACGACCGCGAAGACAAGCTGGTCATCACCACCATCAGCGATGTGAGCGCCCAGAACGAGGTCATGGAGCGGCTGCGCCGCTCAGAGGAGCGCTTCGCCAAGGCCTTCCATTTCAGCCCGCTGAACATGACGATCTCGCGCCTCTCGGACGGCGCCATCATCGAGGTCAACCGCGCGCAGGACCGCGCGCAGGGCCTGCTGCCGGAAGAGATCAGGGGCAAGACCTCGGTGGAAATCGGCGCCTGGCTGACCCCCAAGGACCGGGAAGCCTTCGTGGAACAGCTGCTGTGCGAAGGCCACATCGACGGCTACGAAACCCGCATGCGCCACAAGGACGGCTCGCTGGTGGACACCCGGATCTGGGCCGAGCTGCTGGACATCGACGGCGAGCCCTGCATCCTGGCCTGCACCGTCAGCATCACCGCCGAGAAGGAGCGCGAGGCGCTGCTGCTCAACGTGGCGCGCGGCGTGGCCGCCGAGACCGGCGAAGCCTTCTTCAGCGCGCTCACGCGCCACCTCTGCGAGGCCATCGGCTCGGACATGGTGGTGGTGGGCGAATGCCGCGACGACGGCCGCGTGCGCAGCCTGGCGATCCGCCAGGACGGGCAGGCCCGGCCCAACTTCACCTTCTCCATCGAAGGCACGCCCTGCGCGCGCTCCCTGCTCCAGCAGGACATGCTCATCTGCACGGACGGCCTGGCGCAGCAGTTCCCCCAGGCCACCAGCCTCATCGAGTCGGGCTGCCAGGCCTACCTGGGCAAGGCCCTGCGCGATGCCGACGGCACCGCCATCGGCGTGATCTTCGCGCTCTGGCGCCAGCCGGTGGAACTGCGCCCGGACACGCAGGCCCTGATCGCCATCTTCGCCGGCCGGGCCAATTCGGAGCTGGTGCGCCTGCGCCGCGACCGCGAGATCCAGCGCCTCAACGAGACGCTGGAGCATCGCGTGCGCGAGCGCACCGCCGACCTGCAGCAGCTCAACGCCGAGCTCGATTCGTTCGCGTACTCCGTGTCGCACGACCTCAAGTCACCGCTGCGCGCGATCGACGGCTTCACCCGCCTGCTGGAGGAGGAAGTGGGGCCGCGCCTGAGCGCCGACGAGCGCCAGCTGCTCGACCGGGTGCTCAGTTCCACCCAGCGCATGGGCTCATTGATCGACGACCTGCTGGCCCTGGCGCGCGTGAGCCAGGGCGTGCTGGCGCAGCAGACCGTGGACCTCAGCGCCATGGTGCAAGGCATCCTGGCGCAGGAGCAACTCAAGCAACCCGAGCGTGTGATCGAGCAGCGCATCACGCCCGATCTGCGCGCGCATTGCGACCCGCGCCTGGCGCGCATCGTGCTGGAAAACCTGCTGGCCAACGCGCTCAAGTACAGCCGCACGAAGGAACGCTCGGTGATCGAGTGGGGCCTGCTGCCACCGGTGGGTGGCGAACCCCGGATGTTCTATGTGCGGGACAACGGCGTGGGCTTCGACATGGCCTATGCCGACAAGCTGTTCAAGCCTTTCCAGCGCCTGCACATGCCCAGCGAGTTCGAGGGCACGGGCATCGGCCTGGCCACGGTGCGGCGCATCATCGAGCGCCATGGCGGCCACATCACCGGCGAAGGGCAGCCGGGTGCAGGAGCGCGCTTCTGCTTCTCGTTCGGGGACAGCGTCGCCGGCTAAAGCCGGCCAGTCTGTCTAGTGCGCCAAGCCGCTCACCACGGTCACCAGCGCGATCCCCACCAGCAACCACGCGATCTGCGCCACCGTGGCCGGCAGGCTCAGCCGCTTCTGCAGTTGCGGGATCAGGTCGGCCAGGGCCACGTAGACGAAGCTGCTGGACGCAGCGACCAGGAAATACGGCAGATAGTCCTGCAGCTGCGTGAGCAGGAAATAACCCAGCAGGCCGCCCAGCGCGGTGACCGTGCCCGCCAGCGAGACCTTGACCAGCGCGGCGCGCGAGTTGCGCGAGGTGTGGCGCAGCACCACCAGATCGCCCATGTGGTGCGGCACCTCGTGGGCCAGCACCGCCAGCGCGGCCACCACGCCCAGGCGCATGTCGGCCATGAAGGCCGAGGCGATCAGGATGCCGTCGCCGAAGGCGTGCACGCTGTCGCCGGCCAGCACCGTCCACCCGCCCGAGCGCGGCCCGTGGTCGTGACCGTGGTGGTGATGGCTGTGGCCAGGGTGGTGCGCGTGGTGGTCCTGAGGTTCGTGGTCGAGCAGGGCTTCCTCTTCCTGGCTGTGCTCGTGCCCGTGGTGCCACAGCTCGGCCTTGTCGAGCAGGAAGAAGAACACCAGACCGCCCAGCAGCATCGCGAACAGCTCGTGCGCGCCGGCCTCGCTCTCGAAGGCCTCGGGCAGCAGGTGCATGAAGGCCGTGGCCATCAGCGCCCCCGCCGCCAGGCTGAGCATGTGCTGGGTGTAGCGCGCCAGCATGGCCATGCTCAGCAGGGCCGCCAGCCAGACGCTGCCCACGCCCGCTGCGACGGTGCCGATGAGGATTGCCAACAGGGTCATTTGCTTGTCACCACGAAAAAAGGCCGCCCCAGGGCGGCCTTCGTTGAACGGAGGGTGGCCCGATCAGGCCACGCCGTGCTGCTTGAACCAGGCCAGCGCCCGCTTCCACCCGTCTTCCGCCGCTTCCTTGCGGAAACTCGGCCGGTAGTCGGCGTGAAAGGCGTGCGGTGCGTCCGGATACACCACGAAGGTCGATGCCTTGGCCGCCGCGTTGCCGGCCGCCAGGGCGGCTTTCATCTTATCAACCGTGTCAAGGGGGATGCCCGTGTCCGCGCCGCCGTACAGGCCCAGCACGGGGCCATTGAGCCTGGCCGCCACGTCCACGGGCTGTTTCGGGTTGAGCGGGGTCGCATCGCCCACCAGGCGGCCGTACCAGGCCACGCCGGCCTTCACGGCCGGGTTGTGCGCGCTGTACAGCCAGACCTGGCGCCCACCCCAGCAGAAACCGGTGATGCCCACCTTGCCCGCGTCTCCGCCATTGGCGGCGGCCCACTTCACGGTGGCATCCAGGTCGCCCAGCACCTGCGCATCGGGCACCTTGGAGATCACTTCCGAGATGAGCTTGGCCATTTCGCCGTAGCCCTGGGCATCGCCCTGGCGCACGAACAGCTCGGGCGCGATGGCCAGGTAACCGGCCCGGGCGAAGCGGTTGGCGGTGTCGGCGATGTACTCGTGCACGCCAAAGATCTCGGACAGCACCAGCACCACCGGCAGGCCGGTCTTGCCGGCCGGCGCGGCGCGGTAGGCGGGCATCTTGAAGCCGTTGACGTCGATCGTCACCTCGCCCACGGTCAGGCCATCGGTGGGCGTCTTGATCGCCGTCTGCGCCATCAGGGGCAGCGCGGAGGCCGCATAGCCCACGCCGAGCGCGGCTTTCAGGGCGGTCCGGCGGGTGGCACCGTGTTCGGTGGACTGGCCGGGCAGCAAGGCGTCGAGGTCCTGCACGTGTTGTTCTTCGAGCATCGTCGTGTCTCCTTCTTCGGGGGTTGAAAAACTACCTGACTTCGGGGCGCGCCCGAAGTTCAACCGGCGTGAGCGCTCAATGGGCCTTGTCCCAGTTGGGGCCGACGCCGACCTCGGCCAAGAGGGGCACCTTGAGCGCGGCCACGCCGGCCATCAGGTGCGGGATCTCGGTCTTCAACCAGTCGACCTCGCCCTCGGGCACCTCGAACACCAGTTCGTCGTGCACCTGCATGATCATCTTCGTGCCCCGGCGCTGCTCGTCCAGCGCGGCCTGCACCGCCACCATGCTGAGCTTGATCAGGTCGGCCGCCGTGCCCTGCATGGGGGCGTTGATGGCCTGCCGCTCCAGCGCCGACAGCTTCGCGCCCTTGGCGTTCTTGATGTCGGGCAGCACCAGGCGCCGGCCGAACACCGTCTCGATGTAACCCACGTCCTTGGCCCGCTGGCGCGTTTCGTCCATGTAGCGCCGCACCCCCTCGAAGCGCTCGAAGTAGCGCGTGATGTAGTTCTTGGCCGCCGTGTTGTCGATGCCCAAGGCCTTGGCCAGACCGAACGAGCCCATGCCATAGATCAGGCCGAAGTTGATCACCTTGGCGTAGCGGCGCTGCTCGCTGCTGACCTGCGCCGTCTCCACGCCGAACACCTCGGCGGCGGTCGCGCGGTGCACGTCCAGCCCTTCGTGGAAGGCGCGCAGCAGGGCTTCGTCGCCGCTGATGTGGGCCATGATGCGCAGCTCGATCTGCGAGTAGTCGGCGCTGGCGATCACGCTGCCCGCGGGCGCCACGAAAGCCTCGCGCACGCGCCGGCCTTCGGGCGTGCGGATCGGGATGTTCTGCAGGTTGGGGTCGTTGCTGGAGAGCCGCCCGGTCACCGCCACGGCCTGGGCATAGTGCGTGTGCACGCGCCCGGTGCGCGGCAGCGCCATCTGGGCCAGCTTGTCGGTGTAGGTGCCCTTGAGCTTGGACAGGCTGCGGTGCTCCAGGATCTTGGCAGGCAGCGGGTAGTCTTCGGCGAGTTTCTCCAGCACCTCCTCGTCGGTGCTGCGCGCGCCGGTCGCGGTCTTCTTGATGACGGGCAGGCCGAGCTTGTCGAAGAAGATCTCGCCGAGCTGCTTGGGGCTGCCCAGGTTGAAGGGCTGGCCGGCGATGGCGTAGGCCTCCTGCTCCAGCGCCACGATGCGCTGGCCCAGCTCGTTGCTTTGCGCGGCCAGCGTGGGGGCATCGATCAGCACGCCGTTGCGCTCGATGCGGTACAGCGCCTCACTGCTGGCGATCTCGAGTTCGTAGATGAACCGGAGCTTTTCGTCCGCCTGCAGCTGCGGCCACAGCACCCGGTGCACGTCCAGCGTCTGGTCGCTGTCCTCGCACGAGTACTCGGCGGCCTTGGCCACGTCCACCTGCGCGAACGGGATCTGGTGCGCGCCCTTGCCGCACAGGTCTTCGTAGTTGATGCCCTGGCGGCCCAGGTGGCGCTCGGCCAGGCTGGCCAGGCCGTGCGGCTTGTGCACCTCCAGCACGTAGCTCTGCAGCATGGTGTCGTGCACATAGCCCCGCACCTCGATGCCGTGGTTGGCGAACACGTGGCGGTCGTACTTCACGTGCTGGCCGAGCTTGTGCTTCGCCGGGTCTTCCAGCCAGGGTTTGAGCTTGGCCAGCACCTCGTCGAACGGCAGCTGCTCGGGCGCGTCGGGCCCGGCGTGGCGCAGCGGAATGTAGGCGGCCTCGCCCGGCGTCACGCTGAAGCTGATGCCCACGATCTCGGCACGCATCTCGTCGAGCGAGGTGGTCTCGGTGTCCAGCGCCACCAGCTCGGCCGCCAGCACGCGCTGCAGCCAGCTGTCGAACAGCGCCCAGGTGAGGATGGTGTCGTAGCGCAGGTTGGTGGTGCGCTCGGCGCTGCCGCTCAGGTCGGGCTCGTCGAACAGGCCGGGCGAGCCCTCGTCCGCCGGGCCTTTGGCCTTGGCCTTCGCCTGGCTCTTTTCGATCAGCTCCGGTGGCACGTCGTGCTGCGACAGCGACTTGACCAGGCCCTTGAAGCCGTAGGTCTCGCCGAACGCCTTGAGCGCCTCGCTGTCCTGCCCGTTGATCGTGATGGCCTCCAGCGAGGGCAGGCCCTCGATGTGGTCCTGGAGATCGCAGTCGGTCTTGATGGTGAGCAGTTCCCGCCCCTTGGGCAGCCAATCGAGCGCGTTGCGCAGGTTCTCGCCCGCCGCGCCCTTGATTTCGCCCGCGCGCGCCACCAGCGCCTCCAGCGAGCCGTATTCCGTCAGCCATTTCACGGCGGTCTTGGGGCCGACCTTGGGCACGCCCGGCACGTTGTCCACCTGATCCCCCACCAGCGTCTGGTAGTCCAGCATCAGGCTGGGCGGCACGCCGAACTCCGCGGTCACGCCGGCCACGTCGCGCCGGCGGTCGTTCATGGTGTCGATCACGGTGATGTGCTCGTTGACCAGCTGGCTCAGGTCCTTGTCGCCGCTGGAGATGATGCAGTCGATGCCCTGCTGCGCGGCCACGTGGGCCAGCGTGCCGATCACGTCGTCGGCCTCCACGCCCGGCACGTCCAGCACTTTCCAGCCCAGCAGCTTCACCACCTCGTGGATCGGGGCGATCTGCGCGCGCAGGTCATCGGGCATGGGCGAGCGGTTGGCCTTGTACTCGGGGTACAGCGCGTCGCGGAAGGTCGGGCCCTTGGCGTCGAAAACGCAGGCGGCGTAGTCGGCGCGCACGTCCTTGCGCAGCTTCTGCATCATGTTGATCATGATGCGGATGGCGCCGGTTTTCAGGACCGTGCCATCGGGCAAGGTGGTGCTCATGGCCTCACCGCCGGCGAAGAACGCGCGGTACAGGTAGCTGGAGCCGTCGACCAGCAGCAGGGTCTTCTGGCCGGTGGGGGTG
>NZ_JBYTAE010000126.1:0-10118 GCF_058787875.1 Hydrogenophaga sp. FW305-3-2-15-A-LB1
CCGCACCGCCGCCCCCGGGCCCGACCCAGGCCGAGATCGCCACCGCGCAGGCCAAGAAGAAGGCCGAGGCGGAAAAGAAGGAGCGAGAGGAAGAGGCGAAGAAAGTCGCCGCCGCGAAGGCCGCGGAAAAGGCGGCCGCCGAGAAAAAGGCCGCAGCGGACAAAGCCGCCGCCGAGAAGGAGCGCCAGCAGAAACTGGCGGCCGAGAAGCGCGAACAGGAACGCAAGGAAGCCGCCGAGGAAAAACGCCTGGCGCAGATCCGCGAAGACCAGATCAAACGCATGATGGGCCAGGCCGGCGCCAGCGGCGGGCCGCAGAGCACCGGCACGGCCCAGCAGTCCAGCGGTCCGACACCGGGCTACGCCGGGCGCGTGGCCGCGCGCATCAAGCCCAACGTGGTGTTCACCGACGTGGCACCGGGCAACCCGCGCGCCGAGGTCGAGGTTCGCACCTCGCCCGATGGCAGCATTGTCTCGCGCCGGCTCGTCAAGAGCAGCGGCAACCCGGAGTGGGACGAGGCGGTGCTGCGCGCGATCGACCGCACCGCGACCCTGCCCAAGGACACCAACGGCACCGTGCCGTCGCCGCTGGTGATCGGGCTTCGACCCCTGGACTAAGCCCCCCTGCGCCGCTGCTCGTGGGCCTGCGCCATCCAGCTCGCCAGCGCGGCGTCCGTGGGGAAGAACAGCGCCCGGTCGTCCAGCTGCAGCTCGCACTGCGCGCCCTCGCGCAGCAAGGCCAGCCGCACCGGCAGGCCGCGCACCAGCTCGCCCTGCTCGGTGATCTCACGCTTGGGTGGGAACTCGCGCACCAGCTCGGCGATCGATGGCGCCGTGCCGTTCACCGCCACGCGCAAATACTTGCCGAAACGGCAGCGCGCCGCCGCCAGGTCCCAGATCTGCTGGATCTTCAGCCGCACACCGCCTGAGAAACGGTCGGGCTGCGCCACCGCCTGCACGATGATGAGCTCGTCGTCCTTGAGCAGGTTGCGATGTTGGTTGATGAGGTTCTCGTCCGCGCTGGTCTCGAACACCCCGGTCTTGTCGTCCAGCTTGAACAGCGCGAGCTTGCCTCGCTGGCCGTTGATCACGCGGAAGTCGGTCACGATGCCGGCGAGGATCACCGGGTCGCGGCTCTCCACCACATCCCCCAGCGGCGTGCGCGCGAAGCGGCGCACCTCGCGCTGCACCTCGTCGAACAGGTGGCCCGAGAAGTAGAAGCCCATCGCGGTCTTCTCCAGCGTGAGCCGCTCCTTCACGCCCCAGGGCATGGTGGCCACGAGGTCGGGCTCCTGCTTGCTCGAACCGTGGTCGTCGTCGCCCATCATGTCGAACAGCCCGCCCTGGTTGGCGTTGGCCAGGGTGGCGGCGGCGAACTCGAAGGCGCGGTCCACCGAGGCCAGCATCTCGGCGCGGTTGAGGTTCAGCGAATCGAAGGCACCGGCCTTGATCAGCGCTTCCACCGTGCGTTTGTTCAGGCGCGTGCGGTCCACGCGCACGCAGAAGTCGAAGAGGCTCTTGAACGGACCCTTCTCGTCGCCGCGTGGGCCTTCGCCCCGGCCTTCACGGGCCGCCACGATGGCCTCGATCGCCTGTTGGCCCGTGCCCTTGATGGCGCCCAGGCCGTAGCGGATGGACTTGTTGGTGATCGGCTCGAAGCGGTGGAAGCCCCGGTTCACGTCCGGCGCTTCGAAAGCGATGCCCATCTTCTGCGCGTCTTCGAACAGCACCTTGAGCTTGTCGGTGTCGTCCATTTCCACCGTCATGTTGGCGCAGAAGAACTCGGCGGTGTAGTGCACCTTGAGCCAACCAGTGTGGTATGCGAGCAGCGAGTAGGCGGCGGCGTGCGACTTGTTGAAGCCGTAGCCCGCGAACTTCTCCATCAGGTCGAAGACCTCGTCGGCCTTGTCGTGGGGGATGTTGTGCGTGGCAAGCGCACCGGCGCGGAACTTCTCGCGGTGCTCGGCCATCTCCTCGGCCTTCTTCTTGCCCATGGCGCGGCGCAACAGGTCGGCACCGCCGAGTGAGTAGCCGCCCAGGATCTGCGCGGTCTGCATCACCTGTTCCTGGTAGACCATGATCCCGTAGGTCTCGGACAGCATCTCCGCCACCGCCGGGTGCGGGTACTCCACCTCCTCGCGCCCATGCTTGCGGTTCACGAAGCTGGGAATCAGGTCCATCGGGCCCGGGCGGTACAGCGCGTTGAGCGCGATCAGGTCTTCCAGGCGCGAGGGCTTGGCGTCCTTCAGCATGCCCTGCATGCCGCGGCTTTCAAACTGGAACACGGCTTCGGTCTGACCGCGCGAGAACAGCGCGTACACGCGCGCGTCGTTCAGCGGCACGTCCTCGAAACGGAAGTTCTCCTGCCCCGGGTGGCGCTTCATGATGAGCTCGCGCGCGATCTCCAGGATGGTCAGCGTGGCCAGTCCCAAAAAGTCGAACTTCACCAGGCCGATGGCCTCCACGTCGTCCTTGTCGTACTGGCTCACCGCCGATTCGCTGCCGGGCTGCGCGTACAGCGGGCAGAAGTCGGTGAGCTTGCCCGGTGCGATGAGCACGCCCCCGGCGTGCATGCCGATGTTGCGCGTCATGCCTTCGAGCTTCTGCGCCAGCTCGATCAGGGTCTTGACGTCGTCTTCCTTCTGGATGCGATCGGCCAGCACCGGCTCCATCTCGATCGCGTAGTTGTTCTTGTCGCCTTCCTTCTTCTGCGCCGGCGGGTACTGCAGCGTGACCGACATGCCCGGCTTGTTCGGGATCAGCTTGGAGATGCCGTCGCAGAAGCCGTAGGAGAAGTCGAGCACGCGGCCCACGTCGCGGATGGCCGCGCGCGCGGCCAGCGTGCCGAAGGTGGCGATCTGGCTCACCGCTTCCTTGCCGTACTTGTCCTTCACGTAGTCGATCACGCGATCGCGGTTGGTCTGGCAGAAGTCGATGTCGAAGTCGGGCATGGACACCCGCTCCGGGTTCAGGAAGCGCTCGAACAGCAGGTTGTATTGCAGCGGGTCGAGGTCGGTGATCTTCAGCGCGTAGGCCACCAGCGAGCCGGCGCCCGAGCCCCGGCCCGGTCCCACCGGGCAGCCGTTGTTCTTGGCCCAGTTGATGAAGTCGCCCACGATCAGGAAGTAGCCCGGGAACCCCATGTTCAGGATGGTGTTGATCTCGAACTCGAGGCGCTCCACGTAGCGCGGGCGCTCGGCGTCGCGCTTGGCAGTTTCGGGGTACAGGTGCGCCAAGCGCTCTTCCAGGCCTTCGAACGACGACTGCCGGAAGAAATCGGCCATCGGCATCGGCACGCCATCGATCAGCGGTGTGGGGAAGTTGGGCAGCTGCGGCTTGCCCAGCACGAGCGTGAGGTTGCAGCGTTTGGCGATCTCCACCGAGTTCGCCAGCGCGGACGGGATGTCGGCGAACAGCGCCTGCATCTGCGCCGTGCTCTTGAAATACTGCTCGCGCGTGAAGCGGCGCACGCGCCGGTTGTTGCCCAGGATCTCGCCCTCGGCGATGCAGACGCGGGCCTCGTGCGCCTCGTAGTCGTCGGGCTCGAGAAACTGCACCGGGTGCGTGGCCACCACCGGCAGGTGCAGGCGCGCGGCCAGTTGCACGGCCTGCGCCACGTGGCGTTCATCGTCCACGCGCCCGGCGCGCTGCAGCTCGATGTAGAAACGGTGCGTGAAGATGCTGGAGAGCTGCAGCGCCACGTCGGCCGCGCGCTGCGCATCGCCCTGCATCAGCGCCTGGCCCACCGGGCCGGCCTGCGCGCCCGAGATCAGGATCAGGCCCGCATTGCATTCCTGCAGCCAGTCGCGCTGCACCAGCGCCTGGCCCCGGCCGTCGTTGCGCGTCCAGGCGCGGGCGAGCAGCTCGCTCAGGTTCAGGTAGCCCTGTTTGTCCTGCACCAGCAGCAGCGCACGCGGTACCGGCGCCTGCTGGCTGCCCGGCATGGCACCGGGCGTTTCTTCGGTGAAGCCCTGCAGCAGCACCTCGGCGCCGATGATGGGCTTGACGCCCGCGCCACGGGCTTCCTTGTAGAACTTGACGGCGCCGAACAGGTTGCTGAGATCGGTGATGGCCAGCGCGGGCTGGCCGTCGGCGGCGGCCGCGGCCACCACGTCATCGATGCGGTTGGTGCCGTCGACGACGGAGAATTCGGTGTGCAGGCGCAGATGAGTGAACATCGGGCCATTTTAGAAGGCGCGGGGCCTTCTTCCTCTCAAGCGGGCGGTGGCATTTCGTCCTTGAGGATGCTCAGCACCTCGGAGCGGAACTCCCGGCTGTAAAGAATGGCCACCACGGCCAGCGTGGCGACCACCATCGCCACCGGAGAGATGAACCAGGCCAGCGCAGCGAACGAAAAGTAATAAGCGCGCAGGCCGTCGTTGAAGGTGTCGGCCGCGGCGCCCACCATGGCTGCGGCGCGGTCCGCGAAGGCCCGGCGGTCGTGCTTGCCGGACTCGAAGTCCTCGGCCGGCGGCATGGCACCGATCACCAGCGCCACGAAGGTGTACTGCCGCATGCACCAGGAAAAGCGGAAAAACGCGTAGACGAAGATCGCCACCATCACCAGGATCTTGAACTCGAAGACGATCAGCGAGGTGGTCTGGGCGAACGGGATCTCGCTCATCAACTCCGTCGCCTTGTCGGTCGTGCCGAGCAAGGCGAACAGACCACCGATGACCAGGATGGAGGTGGATGAGAAAAACGTCGGCGTGGCCGACAGGGCCTGGGTGATGAGGCCGTCGAGCATGCGCGGGTCGCGCGCCGTGGTCTGCGTCATCCAGTAGCCGCGGTAGCGGTTGGTGGTGTGGAGCAGCGAGCCCATCTTGCGGCCCCATTCGCGGGCGAACCAGGCGTAGCCGACCCACAGGGCCAGAAAGCAGACCAGGGCCAGCCAGTCGGCCCAGGGGATGATGCTGAGGAACTTCATGGAGCTGGATGGTACGCCCCCACTGCGCCGCTGACGCGGCGTCCCCCCTCTCTGGCGCGCCTTCGGCGCTGGGAGGGGGACGGCATCTCGGGCCGGCGGAGCCGGACCCTGGATGCCTCTGGACAGCGGCACGCTCGCCGGATCGGCGCGTGCTAGCGCCTCAGCCCGTGAATCGCGCCGCCACGCTGGCCACGCGCTCGCCGAAAAGGCGCGCGGTCTCCAGGTCGCCCGGCAGCATGTCCTGCGCACCGGCATCGGACGGCGACTGGGCGATCGCGCCGCTGTAGCTCACGAGGTAGTTCACGTCGTTGCGCTGGGCGCCCTTGGTGTTGCTGGGCATCAGGCCCTGGCTGACCCAGATCATGCCGTGCTGCATGGCCAGGGTGAACATCGTGTTCAGCGTGGCGAGCTTGTCGCCGTTCATGCCGGCGCTGTTGGTGAAGCCGGCGGCGATCTTGTCCTTCCATTTCTGGGCGAACCAGGGCTTGCTGGAGGCGTCCGCGAACTTCTTGAACTGCCAGCTCACGCTGCCCATGTAGGTGGGCGAGCCCATGATGATGGCATCGGCCGCATCGAGGGTGTCCCAGCCGCCGTCGGGCAGGTTGCCGTCGGCGTCGATGGCGAGCAGTTCGGCGTCGGCGCCCTGGGCGACCGCTTGCGCCATGCGCTGGGTGTGACCGTAACCGGAGTGGTAGACCACGACAACTTTGGACATCTTGTGTTCCTGAAAAAAAAGCGGCGCCCAGGCGCCGCGAAGGAGAAAACCAATGAAGCTCAGGCGGCCGGGCGGCGCGCGTCGAGGCTGAAGGCACCGGCGCCGAAGGCGGCGAAGGCGAGCAGGCCACCGGTGATGGCGATGTTCTTGAAGAACAACAGCTGCTGCATCATCTGCTGCTCGGCCGGCACGGCCCAGTAGGCGTGGAAGAAGAAGCTGGCCACCAGCGTGAACACGGCCAGGGCAATGGCGGCAACGCGGGTGCGGTAGCCGATCAGCAGCGCCAGGCCACCGAACAGCTCGATCACCAGGGCGATGGCCACGCCCACTTGCGGCGCAGGCAGGCCCATGGCCGTGGCGTAGCCAACCGTGCCGGCAAAGCCGGCGATCTTGCCAAAGCCTGCCGGCACGAAAAGGATGGCCAGCAGGATGCGGCCGATCAGGGCCAGGGGGTTTTGCAGAGCGTTCATGGTGAGTCCTTGAAAAAAATGGAAGTTGAAAGGATGGAAAAAACGTTCAGGGAGCAAGATCGAACACAAGCACCTCGGCATCATCGCCGTTCGAGAGCTGCAGGCGGCTTTCGCCGGCCAGCACGGCAGCGTCCCCCGCCTTGAGGTGTTGGCCGTTCACGTCGAGCGCGCCACGCACCAGGTGCACATAGGCCTTGCGGGCCGGGTCGAGCGCCAGCTCGGCGGCTTCCTGGCCATCGAGCAGGCCGGCGTACATGGCCGCGTCGGCATGAATGGTCACCGAGCCCTCGGCCCCGTCGGGGGATGCCACCAGGCGAAGTTGACCACGCTTCTCGGCCTCGGCAAACCCCTTCTGCTCATAGCCCGGCTCGATGCCCGTCACATTGGGCTCGATCCAGATCTGCAGGAAATGCGTGGTGGCGTCGGGTGCGTGGTTGAACTCGCTGTGGCGCACGCCGCTGCCCGCGCTCATGCGCTGCACGTCGCCGGGCGGAATGCCCTTGACGTTGCCCATGCTGTCCTTGTGTGCCAGGTTGCCCTGCAGCACGTAGCTGATGATTTCCATGTCGCGGTGGCCGTGCGTGCCGAAACCGGTGCCCGGGGCAATGCGGTCTTCGTTGATCACGCGCAGGTTGCCCCAGCCCATCCAGGCAGGGTCGAAGTACTCGGCGAAGGAGAACGAGTGGTGGCTCTTGAGCCAGCCGTGGTCGGCATAGCCGCGGGCATCGGAGCGTCGAATCTGAAGCATGGTGTATTCCTTTCCATCTTCCGTGGGGCCGGCCCGAATGGCTGGCATGGGGTGAATTCTGAGCGGACCAGCCCCCTTTGTGACTGCACGGTTTTGATGGCATCATTCAAATCATTTGAACGATCAGAGTCACCGCCATGGCTACTTCCAGCCCCCGGGCCGCCCTCTCTCCTGAAAACCTCGGCCTGCTCGATGCCGTCGCCCGCCTGGGCAGCATGGCGGCCGCCGCGCGCGAACTCGGCATGGTGCCCAGCGCCCTGACCTACCGCATCCGCCAGATCGAGGACGCGCTGGACGTGCTGCTGTTCGACCGCAGCGCGCGCCGCGCCGTGCTCACCCCCGCCGGGGCCGAGCTGCTGCGTTCCGGGCAATACCTGCTGAGCGAACTCGACGCCGTGGCCCAGCGCGTCAAGCGCGTGGCCACGGGTTGGGAACCGCAACTCACCATCGCCGCCGACGCCATCATCGCGCGCGCCACCCTGTTCGAGCTCTGCGAGGCCTTCTATGCCGAAGGCGCGCCCACCCGGCTCAAGCTGCGGGCCGAAACGCTCTCGGGCACGGTGGAAGCCTTGCAGAGCGGCCAGGCCGACCTCGCCCTGGGCGTGCCCAGCGAGATGGCGCTCACCGAGTTCCAGTCCGCGCCCATGGGCACGCTGAGCTTCGTCTACGCGGTCGCACCGCACCACGCCCTGGCCGCCGCCACCCACAGCCTGTGCGACGAGGAACTGCGCGAACACCGCGCCGTGGCCGTGGCCGACAGCACGCAGCGCGGGCGCGGTGTCACGCACAACCTGCTGCCGGGGCAAGATGTGCTCACCGTGCCGACCATGCAGCACAAGCTCGAAGCGCAGTTGCGCGGCCTCGGTGGGGGTTTCCTGCCGCTGTCCCTCGCACAGCCTTTCATCAACGCCGGGCGGCTGGTGGTGAAAACCGTGCAGCGGCCCAACCGCACGCTGCGCGTCTCGTATGCCTGGCGCCAGCCCCGCAGCTCGGGCGACACCGGCCGCGCGCTGCGGTGGTGGCTGGACCGCCTGCAGCATCCCAAGACGCGCGGCGCGCTGCTGAACAACCACCATCAGATCTGATCCATGGGAAAGCGGCGCGAACGATGAAGCAACTGATACAGTCAGCCACACACCCATCACCCAACGCGCCAAGAGACATGACGAACACCAGAAGCCCACGCGCAGCCCCAGCCACGAAGAACACCCGCTCCAAGGCCCGCGGCGCGGCGGCCAAGCCTCTGCACTTCGCCGTGGTCGGCGGTGGCATGGCGGGGGTGGTGTGCGCGCGCACGCTGGTGCAGGCGGGTCACCGCGTCACCCTGCTCGAGAGAAGCCGTGAGTTCGGTGGCCGCATGGCCACGCGGCGCACCGAGTTCGGCGGTTTCGACCACGGCGCCCAGTACTTCACCGTGCGCGACGCGCGTTTCGAGACCGCGCTGCGCAGCAACGCCACCGCCGTCGTGCGCCCCTGGAGTGCCAGCACCGTGCGCGTGCTCGACGAGCTGGGCCGCGTGCTGGCCAGCGCGCCGCCCCCCACCGAACCGCATTTCGTGGCCTCGCCCGGCATGAGCGCCCTGGTCAACCTCTGGGCGCAGCCCCTCGCGCACCCCGAGCTGCATGGCGGCCTGCTGGCCCGCACGCTGCTGGACACCTGCGTGACCCGCATCGAGCGCGATGCGCTGCATCCCGAACAATGGCAACTGCGCGCCGAAGACGCCCAGGGCGGCCAGCAGGTGCTGGGCGGCTTCGACCGCGTGGTCCTCGCCATGCCGCACCCGCAGATCCACGACCTGCTGCTGGCCTCCGGCCTCGCGCCCGAGTTGCGCAAGGCGCTCACCCCCGTGCACGTGGCGCCCTGCTGGACGCTGATGGTCGCCTACCCCCAGGCCATGCAGCCCGGCCTGCCGCACCTCGGCCCGCAGTGGAACGCCGCGCGCAGCACGCACCACCGCATCAGCTGGCTGGCGCGCGAATCCAGCAAGCCCGGGCGCGACCCCATCGAGCGCTGGACCGTGCAGGCCAGCCCCGCCTGGTCCACCAAGCACCTGGAAGACGACGCCGAGCGCGCCAAGGCCAAGCTGCTCAAGGGCTTTGCCGAAATCACCGGCATCCGCGCCACGCCCACCCATGCCGTGGCCCACCGCTGGCGCTTTGCCCAGACGCAGACGCCGCTGGGCCAGAGCCACCTGCTCGACAAGGCACTCGGCATCGGCGCCTGCGGCGACTGGTGCCTGGGCCACCGCGTCGAAGACGCCTTCGTCTCCGGCCTGGAAATGGCGCTCGCCATCGCCTGAGTCTTCCGCGTCTGCGGGCCATGGCGGCCATGTACAGAGGACGTTTCGCCCCTTCGCCCACCGGCCCGCTGCATGCGGGCTCGCTGGTCGCCGCACTCGCCAGCTGGTTGGATGCGCGCGCCCACGGCGGCGTCTGGCTGGTGCGCATGGAAGACGTGGACACGCCACGCTGCGTGCCCGGTGCCGACGGCACCATCCTGAGGCAGCTTGAAACCTGCGGCCTGGTCAGCGACGAGCCCGTGCTCTGGCAATCGCAGCGCGGCGCCCATTACCAGCAGGCGCTGGACCGGCTGGTGGCCGCGGGCCGCGCCTACCCGTGCGCCTGCTCGCGCAAGGACATCGAGGCCGCGCTGCAGGCCCAGGGTGTGGTGCGCGAGCGCCACCACAGCGCCGTCTACCCCGGCACCTGCCGGCCCGAGCGTGGCGGCCTGCGCGGCAAGCCCGCCAGGGCCTGGCGATTCGCCGTGCAGCCCCTGCGCAGCGAAGTGCGCTGGACCGATCGCCAGCTCGGCCCGCAGGCGCAGGACGTGGCCACCGAGGTGGGCGACTTCGTGCTCAAGCGCGCCGACGGCCTCTGGGCCTACCAGCTCGCCGTGGTGGTGGACGACGCGGCGCAAGGCATCACCCACGTGGTGCGTGGCGAAGACCTGGCCGACAACACGGCGCGCCAGATCCTGCTGCAACAGGCGCTGGGCCTGCCCACGCCGGCCTACCGCCACACCCCGCTGGTGCTCGGTGACCACGGTGAAAAGCTCAGCAAGCAGAACGGCGCGCAGGCGCTGGACCTGAGCGATCCCCCCACCGCGCTGATGCAGGCCGCCCAAGTGCTCGGCCTGCCCACGCCAGGGCGCGACACGGTGACCAACCTGCTGGCGGCGTGGACGAAGGCCTGGCCCGCCTAAAATCCACCCCTTCCCCGACCGACCGCTCCCGATGACCGACCCCCGCCACGCCCAACCG
>NZ_JBYTAE010000127.1:0-9826 GCF_058787875.1 Hydrogenophaga sp. FW305-3-2-15-A-LB1
GCCGCGCAGGCCTTGCCCACCCCCACCTCGCTGCGCGGTGCCGCGCAAGCCGCGGCCGCCCGCGGCGAGCCTCTGGTGGTGATGACCACGCTGACCGGCTGCCCCTATTGCGCCATCGTGCGCAACCACTACCTGCTGCCCATGCGGCGCGAGGGCAAGGTCCACGCGGTGCAGATCGACGTGATGGACCGCACCGGCAACCTGCAGGGTTTTGATGGGCAACTGAGCACGCCGGCCGAGCTGGCCCGGGCGTGGAAGGCCCGCTTCACGCCGACGGTGCTGTTCTTCGGCCCGGACGGGCGGGAACTCGCCGAGCGCCTGGTCGGCATTGCGGTGCCCGACTTCTACGGTGAGTACCTGGAGGCCCGCCTGGCCGAGGCCAGGCAGAAGCTCAAGTAATTTCGAAAAAGTATCGCAAGGAGGCGCTTACTTCAAGGCGCCAAAGACCTTTTTCAGGATGGCGCTGCCGGTGCCCACCGGGTCCTGGCGGATCTTGCGCTCTTCCTCGCCAATGATGGTGTAGAGCCCGTCGAGCGATTTGCCGGTGACGTAGCGCTGGATGTTGGCGTCTTCCGACTTGACCAGCCCGATGCCCGCGGCCTTGCCAGCCACCTTGTTGTACTGGTTGGCCAGACCCACCTTCTCGGTGGCCTTGGTCACGATGGGCAGGAACTTCTCGCCCAGCGGGCTGCGCGTTTTTTCAGCAAAGAACTGCGTCACGGCGTTGTCGCCCCCGCCCAGGATGTTCTTTGCGTCGGTCACGTTCATGGACTTCACCGCCCCCACCAGCACATCGCGCCCCATCGGCACGGCCGCCTCGGCAGCCCGGTTCATGCTGGTGACGAGTTCGTCGACCCGTTTGCCCTGGCCGGTCATCTTGAGCAGCTTGGACGCATCCTCGAGAAATCCGGGCAAGGGAATCCGAACTTTTGGGTTGCCCAGGAATCCATCCGTCTTGCCCAGCAAGGCCACCGCGGCCAGCGCGCCCTTTTCCAAGGCCACCTTGATGCCCTGGCTGGCGTCGCCTTCGGTGAGATCGCCCAAGGACAAGGCCCTGGCCTGCTGATGGGCGGCGAGGACCAGAAGGCCGATCATCGCGGTGGTGGACTGGGTAAACTGGCGGCGCTGCATGGCGGTTCCTCCGGGAAGCAAGCTGTTCAATGAATGACGTGGGGCAATGTAGCCCCCGGGAAGTGAAAAGACAATGACCGATCTCAGCCCCCGCGGCCAGCACCGCCGGCGCACCCTTCAAGCGGCCGCCGCGCTGGGTGCCCTCGGCGCCCTGGGCTTGGCGGGTTGCGCGGGCCGCGACGCGGCGCCCGAATCCACCTTCGTGCTGCTCGATGGCAGCAAGGCCACCACCGCCGACCTCAAGGGCAAGGTCACGCTGGTGAATTTCTGGGCCACGACCTGCGTCACCTGCGTGAAGGAAATGCCCTCCATCGTCGCCACGTACCAGAAGTACCAGGGACAGGGCTTTGAGACCGTGGCCGTGGCCATGGAGTACGACCCGCCGGCCTGGGTGCTCAACTTCGCGCAGTCGCGCCAGCTGCCCTTCAAGGTCGCGCTGGACAACACCGGCGACATCGCCAAGCAATGGGGCGACGTCAAGCTCACGCCCACCACCTACCTGGTGGACAAACAGGGCCGCATCGTCAAACGCTATGTGGGGGAACCCGATTTTCCCGCGCTGCACAAGCTGATCGAAGAGCTGCTGGCCCAGCAGGCCTGAACCTTCACGCGCGAGCTTCCATGAAAAAAGGCCGGGATCGTTCCCGGCCTTTTTGTTTGGAGGCGATCCGTCTTATTTGCGGAACGCGTCGTGGCAGGCCTTGCAGGTCTGGGCCGTGGCGCCGAACGCGGTCTTCACGCTGTCGAGGTTGCCCGTTTTCGCGGCGGCCGCCAGCTGGGCGGTGGCGCTCTGGAGCTTCTCCGAGTTCTCCTTGAACTTGGCCTGTTCGGTCCAGATCACGGGCAAGGCGCCGGTGTCGCCCTTGTCGGTGCCCGGCACGAAGCCTTCCCACGGCAGCTTGCTCATGGTCTCCACGATCGCGGCGCTCTCGGCGGCCACCTTGGCATCGAAGGGCGCGCGGCCGTTGGCCATCGCACCGATGCGGCTGAAGTGGTTGGCCATCACGGTCAAGGCGCCCTTGCGGTACTTCACCGCGTCTTCGGGCTTCTGGAATTGCGCGAAGGCGGGTGCCGACAGGGTGCCGAAGGCCAGGGCCAAGGCGAGGGGAGCGATTATTTTCATGAAAACTCCTGAGGAGGTTGTGGGGCGTTGCGGCGTGGCTCCGGGAGCCACCCGCTCAGGAGTGTAGGGAATTGGCCAAAGTTCCACTGGAACGTTTTCCGATATACCTTCTCTATTCCTCGATTCCGAATCCAACCCTCCACGATCACCATGCACACCATCCGCGTCTGGGACCTGCCCACCCGTCTGTTCCACTGGCTGCTCGCGGCCTGCGTCATCGGGCTGATCGTCACCGGCAGCATCGGCGGCAACTGGATGAACTGGCACCTTCGCCTGGGCTACGCGGTGTTGACCCTGCTGCTGTTCCGCCTGGTCTGGGGCTTCATCGGCGGCCACTGGTCGCGCTTCACCCGCTTCATCTATGCCCCCTCGTCGCTGGTGGCCTACCTCCGGGGACGGGGCCGGCCCGAGCACTCGGTGGGCCACAGCCCGCTGGGGGCCCTCTCGGTCTTCGCGCTCCTCTTGATCCTCGCCGCCCAAGTGGGCACCGGTCTCATGAGCGACGACGAGATCGCCTTCTTCGGCCCGCTGGTGCGCTTCGTCTCGGGCGAAACGGTGTCGCTGGCGACCGGTTACCACAAGGAAGTCGGCAAGCTCATCGTCTTCGTGCTCGTGGGCCTGCACCTGCTGGCCATCGCCTACTACAAGTGGGTGAAGAAGCAGGGCCTCGTGCGCCCCATGGTGGTGGGCGACAAGCAGGTGCCGGTCCCCGTGCCCAGCACCCGCGACACGGCGGGCACGCGCCTGCTGGCCCTGGTGGTGCTTGGCCTGTGCGCCGCGGCGGTGAGCTGGTTGGTCAGCCTGGGCAACGCCTTCTGAGGCGGCGGTCGGCCCATGGTGTCGTATAGTGGCAGCCACGCCACCCACCGGGCCTCGCGCCCGCCCTCCCCACCGCCATGACCGACACCGGAACCGCCGTGATCTCGCTGAGACCGGCCCAGTTTCCCGACGATCTGCAGACCGTTCGCCAGCTCTTCCTGGAATACCAGGCAGGACTGGGCATCGACCTGTGCTTCCAGGGCTTCGACGCCGAGCTCGCCGAACTGCCCGGCGCTTACGCCCCACCGGCGGGCACGCTGCTGCTGGCCTGCGTGGACAGTGAACCCGCCGGCTGCTGCGCCATGCGCCCGCTCTACAACACCGACCACCTCAACGCCTGCGAGATGAAGCGCCTGTTCGTGCGCCCGGCCTTTCGCGGCTTCGGCCTGGGCCGCCTGCTGGTGGAGCGCGTGCTGTCGGACGGCCAGCTGTCGGGCTACACCACCATGCTGCTCGACACCCTGAGCGACATGGAAACGGCGCGCGCGCTGTACCAGGAGATGGGTTTTGTCGAGGTGGCGCCGTATTACCACAACCCCATTCCGGGTGCGCATTACCTCAAGGTCGATCTCTAGCCGGACAAGCGCCCACAAAAAAGCCGCCAGGTGGCGACACCGGCGGCTTTTTTCTTGGGTGGCGGATCAGGCGCCGGCTTTGGCCTGGGCCAGCAGGGTGTCGGCGTCGCTCACCTCGAACTTGCCGGGGCCTTCGACGTTCAGCGACTGCACCACACCGTTCTTGACCAGCATCGAGTAACGGTTGCTGCGCAGGCCCATGCCGCGGCCGGTCAGGTCCAGGGTCAGGCCCGTGGCCTTGGCGAAATCGGCGCTGCCGTCGGCCAGCATGCGCACCTTGTCACCCGTCTTCTGATCGCGCGCCCAGGCGCCCATCACGAACGCGTCGTTCACGCTCAGGCACCAGATCTCGTCCACGCCCGCGGCCTTGAAGTCGGCGGCGTGCTGGACAAAGCCCGGCACGTGCTTGGCGGAACAGGTCGGCGTGAACGCACCGGGCAGCGCGAACACGGCGATCGTCTTGCCCGCCGACGCCTTCTGCACGTCCACCGGGTTCGGGCCGATGCTGCAGCCATTGCCTTCGACTTCGCTGTATTCCATCAGCGTGGCCGCCGGAATCTTGTCACCCACTTTGATCATGTCGTGCTCCTCGTTGTGTGGCCCGCAGGCCGTGGCTGGAAGGCCCGTTCATGCCGGGCCGGAAAAAGAAAAAGCGACCGGATTGTCGGTCGCTTTTTCGATCTGCGCTGCAAGCAACGCAATGGGGCTCAGACCAGCGCGGCCTTTTGCACCAGGCGCGTGGCGACCCAGTTCTTGGTCTTGGACAGCGGGCGGCTCTCGGTGATCTCGATCACGTCGCCCATCTTGTACTCGCTCTTTTCGTCGTGAGCGTGGTACTTGCTGGACTTCGCCACGATCTTGTCGTAGAGCTCGTGCTTCACACGGCGCTCCACCAACACCGTCACGGTCTTGGAACGCTTGTCGCTGACCACCTTGCCAACCAAGGTGCGCTTGAGGGATGTTTTAGCTTCCGTCATGGTCACTCCTTATTTGGCCGCGGCGGCGGCGCGCTGCTTCTCGGCCAGGATGGTCTTGGCGCGAGCGATCGCACGGCGGGTGTCACCCAGCGTGGCGTTGTTGTTGAGTTGTTGCGTGGCTTTTTGCATGCGCAGACCGAAATGGGCCTTTTGCAGTGCCTTCACTTCGGCTTCGAGGCCGGCCACATCCTTTTGGCGCAGTTCAGCAGTTTTCATCTTGTGTTCTCCTGAATCACTGACCCAACATGCGCGTCACGAACGTGGTGCGCAACGGAAGCTTGGCGGCCGCCAGCGTGAATGCCTCGCGGGCCAGCTGTTCGGGCACACCCACGATTTCGTAGAGCACCTTGCCAGGCTGGATCTCGGCCACGTAGTACTCCACCGAACCCTTGCCGTTGCCCATACGGACTTCGGCAGGCTTCTGGGAGATCGGCTTGTCCGGGAACACGCGGATCCAGATGCGGCCGCCACGCTTCACGTGACGGGAGATCGCACGGCGTGCGGCCTCGATCTGGCGAGCCGTCAGACGACCGCGATCGGTCGACTTCAGGCCGAAGTCGCCAAACGCGACGGTGGCGCCACTGGTGGCGACGCCGGTATTGCGGCCTTTTTGTTCTTTACGGAACTTGCGGCGAGCAGGTTGCAACATGTTTATTCTCCTTTGCCGTCCGCAGCTGCAGATGCGGGCGCGGCGTCTTTGCGAACGCGCTTAACGGCGGGTTTGGTTTCGGTGCCGGTGGCTTCGGCAGGCTTGTCGCTGCCATCGGCCGGAGCGGCATTGGCGCCAGGGCGGCGAACTGCGGCGCGGGCAGGAGGACCTGCCGGACGCTCGCGGCGCGGACCACGCGGACGACGCTCTTCTTCCACACGCGGCTCGGCCACCACGGGCGCATCGTTGCGGCCCAGGGTGTCGCCCTTGTAGACCCAGACCTTGACACCGATGATGCCGTAGGTGGTCTTGGCTTCGGACGTGCCGTAGTCGATGTCGGCGCGCAGGGTGTGAAGCGGCACGCGACCTTCGCGGTACCACTCGCAACGAGCGATTTCAATGCCGTTGAGACGGCCCGACGACATGATCTTGATGCCCTGTGCGCCCAGGCGCATGGCGTTCTGCATCGCGCGCTTCATGGCGCGGCGGAACATGATGCGCTTCTCGAGCTGCTGCGTGATGCTGTCGGCGATCAGCTTGGCATCGATTTCGGGCTTGCGCACTTCTTCGATGTTGACCGCAACCGGCACGCCCAGCTTGGCGGCCAGTTCCTTCTTCAGCTTCTCGATGTCCTCGCCCTTCTTGCCGATCACCACGCCCGGACGCGCCGAGTAGATGGTGATGCGGGCGTTCTTGGCGGGGCGCTCGATCACGACGCGCGAAACGGCGGCGTTCTTCAGCTTGCCCTTGAGGTACTCGCGCACCTTGATGTCTTCGGCCAGCATGCCGGCGAAGTCACGGTTGCTCGCGTACCAGCGGCTGGCCCAGTTGCGGGAAACTGCGAGGCGGAACCCGGTGGGGTTGATTTTCTGTCCCATATTCCTGTGACCTCTTCAGTTGCCAACCGTCACGTAGATGTGACACGTGGGTTTGCTGATGCGGTTGCCGCGGCCTTTGGCGCGGGCCGAGAAGCGCTTGAGCGTGGTGCCTTGCTCGACGTAGATGGTCTTGACCTTCAGTTCGTCGATGTCGGCGCCGTCGTTGTGTTCCGCGTTGGCGATGGCGGACTCAAGAGCCTTCTTGACGATGCCAGCGGCCTTCTTCTGCGTGAACGCCAGGATGTTGAGGGCCTGGTCGACCTTCTTGCCACGAATCAGGTCGGCAACCAGTCGGCCTTTGTCGACCGAGAGGCGAACGCCTCGAACGATAGAACGGGTTTCCATGGTTAGTCCTTACTTCTTCGCTTTTTTGTCGGCCGGGTGGCCCTTGAACGTGCGCGTCAGCGAAAACTCGCCGAGCTTGTGTCCCACCATCTGATCGGTGATGTACACGGGCACGTGCTGCTTGCCGTTGTGCACGGCGATGGTCAGGCCGATGAAATCGGGCAGGATCATCGAGCGGCGCGACCAGGTCTTGACGGGCTTTTTGTCCTTGGTGGCTTGGGCTTTTTCAACCTTGGCCAACAGGTGATGGTCGACAAACGGACCTTTTTTGAGTGAGCGAGTCATGTTGTCAACCCTTTACTTCTTGCGACGCGAGACGATCATCGACTGCGTGCGGCGGTTGTTGCGGGTGCGATAGCCCTTGGTCAGGTTGCCCCACGGATCCACCGGAGCGCGGCCTTCGCCGGTCTTGCCTTCACCACCACCGTGCGGGTGGTCGATCGGGTTCATCGCGGTACCGCGAACGGTCGGGCGGATGCCCATGTGACGCTTCACACCGGCCTTGCCCAACTGGCGCAGGCTGTGTTCCTGGTTGGACACTTCGCCGATGGTGGCGCGGCAATCCACGTGGACCTTGCGCACTTCACCCGAGCGCATGCGCACCTGGGCGTAGATGCCTTCGCGGGCCAGCAGCACAGCCGAGGCGCCGGCGGAACGGGCGATTTGCGCGCCCTTGCCGACCTGCAGCTCGATGCAGTGGATGGTCGAACCGACCGGGATGTTGCGGATCGGCAGGGTGTTGCCCACGCGGATCGGCGACTCCGAGCCGGACAGCAAGGTTGCGCCCACTTCAACGCCACGCGGGGCGATGATGTAGCGGCGCTCGCCGTCGGCGTAGCACAGCAGCGCGATGTGCGCCGTGCGGTTCGGGTCGTACTCGATGCGCTCGACCTTGGCCGGGATGCCGTCCTTGTTGCGACGGAAATCGACCACACGGTAGTGGTGCTTGTGACCACCGCCCTTGTGGCGGGTGGTGATGTGACCGTTGTTGTTGCGGCCGGCCTTCTGGAATTGGGGCTCCAGCAGGGGCGCAAAACCCGCACCCTTGTGCAGTTGGTCACGCGTGACCTTCACCATGCCGCGACGGCCTGGCGAAGTCGGTTTCATCTTGATGACTGCCATGATTAAACGCCCTCTCCGCCGAAGTTCAGCTCTTGACCGGGCATCAGCGTCACATAGGCCTTGCGAACGTGGTCGCGACGACCGACGGTCTTGCCAAAGCGCTTGGACTTGCCCTTCTGGTTGAGCACGGAAACGCCCTTGACCTGGACCTTGAACATCAGTTCAACGGCCGCCTTGATCTCGGGCTTGGAGGCATCACGCAACACCTTGAACATCACGGCGTTGGTTTGCTCGGCAACCTGGGTGGCCTTCTCGGACACGATCGGTGCCACGAGGACCTGCATCAGGCGACCTTCGTCGTATTTCGTGACGCTCATGCGAACATCTCCTTGAGCTGGTCGATCGCCGCCTTGGTGACGATGACCTTCTTGTAATGCACCAGCGACAGCGGATCGGCGTAACGCGGCTCGACCACCAGCACGTTGGGCAGGTTGCGCGAAGCCAGGTACAGGTTCTCGTCGACTTCCTCGGCGATCACCAGCACCGATTGCAGGTTCATGGCTTTGAATTTGTCGGCCAGCTGCTTGGTCTTGGGCGAGTCCACTTTCAGGGAATCGACCACGGCCAGACGGCCTTCACGCACGAGCTGCGAGAAGATGGACGCCATGCCGGCGCGGTACATCTTCTTGTTGAGCTTCTGGGTGAAGTTTTCGTCAGGGCTGTTCGGGAAAATGCGACCGCCCCCGCGCCACAGCGGCGAAGACGTCATACCGGCGCGTGCGCGGCCGGTGCCCTTCTGCTTGAACGGCTTCTTGGTCGAGTGCTTGACCATCTGGCGGTCTTTTTGTGCACGCGTACCTTGACGGGCGTTCGCCTGATAAGCCACCACGAGCTGGTGGATCAGGGCTTCGTTGTAGTCGCGACCAAACACGGTCTCGGGCACGTCCACGTTGGACGAGGCTTGACCCTGGTCGTTCAGGAGTTCAACTTGCATCAGTTTGCTCCCTTGCCGGATTTGGCCTTGATGGCGGGACGCACGGTCACGAAACCGCCGTTGGAGCCGGGAACGGCGCCGCGGATCATGAGCAGTTGACGGGTTTCGTCCACGCGCACGATGTCGAGGTTCTGGATGGTCTTGGTCACATCGCCCATGTGCCCGGTCATCTTCTTGCCGGGGAACACGCGACCCGGATCCTGGGCCATGGAGATGGAGCCCGGCACGTTGTGCGAACGGCTGTTGCCGTGCGAGGCGCGCTGCGAGCTGAAGTTGTGGCGCTTGATGGTGCCGGCGAAGCCTTTACCGATCGAGGTGCCTTGCACGTCCACCTTCTGACCCGCCGCGAAGATCGCATTGGGGGCCACCACGGCACCGGGCTGGTACTGGGCAGCGACGTCGGAGGCGACGCGGAATTCCTGGATAATTTCACCCGCTTCGACACCGGCCTTGGCCAGGTGGCCCGCTTCGGGCTTGGTCACGCGGGAGGCACGGCGGGCACCAAAGGTGACCTGCAGCGCGTCGTAGCCGTCATGGGCCAGGGTTTTGACCTGCGTCACACGGTTGTTCGACACATCGACCACCGTGACAGGCACTGCGTCCCCGTCATCGGTGAACAGACGCATCATGCCCACCTTGCGACCCAACAACCCGAGGGAGTTGCTAAGACTCATTGTTTTCTCCGTTCCCGACTTCAATTGGCCGGGGCTGATGGTGCGGAACCGAGGCTCCGCGCTAAGGGCCGATGATTCAGGATCAAACGGCACCACGAAATCTCCGACCAGAAGCCGGAAAGCCCGCCAGTATAACCGGCGGGCTTTTTCTCTGCAAGCACCGCCGGGCGACTGGCCCGACGGTGCTCAAGCGAGAAACTTACTGCAGCTTGATTTCGACGTCCACACCAGCCGGCAGGTCGAGCTTCATCAGGGCGTCGACCGTCTTGTCGGTCGGGTCCACGATGTCCATCAGACGCTGGTGGGTGCGGATTTCGAGCTGATCGCGGCTGGTCTTGTTGACGTGCGGCGAGCGCAGGATGTCGAAGCGCTTCATGCGGGTCGGCAGGGGCACGGGGCCCTTGACGATCGCGCCGGTGCGCTTGGCGGTGTCAACGATCTCGGCGGCCGAGCTGTCGATCAGCTTGTAGTCGAAAGCCTTGAGGCGGATGCGGATTTTTTGCTTGGTGGACATACCCGCTCCTTACGCGATGATTTTGGCGACGACGCCGGCGCCGACGGTGCGGCCGCCTTCGCGGATGGCAAAGCGCAGGCCTTCT